>CAZKQS010000028.1:0-12129 GCA_964554985.1 uncultured Thermoplasmatales archaeon
CCTCGTGGCTTTGGGAGCCATGAACCCCGATTCAAATTCGGGCGGGCCCATTCTTTACATTAATAGGAATCTTTTTTAATGCGAATTACTATTTTGGATATGTAATTGCATGTGCAGGTAGGATGGGATGATACATAAAAAAATAGCGATTTTGTTAATCACTATAACATTTTTAGCAAATTTCAGTGCAACAAACTACTTTGAAATATGCAAAGGAACTCCCCCGCCACGATTCTATGTAGATGACGATGCTGAAGAAAGCTGGTATTTAGATCTAGAACATTTCAGCAGCATTCAAACAGCTATAAATAATGCAGACCCATATGATAGAATACTTGTTTATGCAGGAACTTATACTGAAAATATCGTAATAGATAAAACAGGCATTAGCCTTTTTGGAGAAGATAAAAATTTAGTAACTGTTAGTGGAACAGGTACAGGTAGTGTAATTAATATAACTAGCGATAAAGTAGATGTAAGTTCGTTTACTATAACAAATAGTGGTTCAAATTCTACTGATGCTTTGATAAAAATTAGCGCAAGTAAAACAATTATAACTGATAATATTCTAACTTCCGGAGGAAATGGGATTTTTATTGAAAATTGTAGTGAAACTACAATATATTACAACGATATAAGTGACTGTGATAAAAAAGGTATACATATCGAAAATTCAATAGATAACAAAATCGAACAGGTAGATATATCAGATATAGAAAAAAGTGGAATTTTTTTAAAAAATGTATCTGGTGATACATCTGTTACTTACACAAATATAAATACCTGTGAGTTAAATGGTCTATTTTGCTATAGATGCTCAGATATAGATATTTCAAATTGTAATATTAAAAACAATGAAAAACATGGAATTCACTTTAACAACACCTGTAATGACAATACCCTTTCAAACAATAATATATCAGAAAATGACAAAAATGGGATATATCTAAATGATCACAGTATGAGAAACACGATAACTCAAAACGATTTATTTAAAAACTCTCTGGATGCAGCAGGATACTATACATATGCAGGAATTAGAGTTGAAAACTCAAGCAGTAATATTATTGGAAATAACAATGTCATAAACAACTATTTTTATGGCGTAATGATAGTTGGTGAAAATAACATAATCCATAACAGTACAATAAACTATAACAATCAACACGGTGTTTTTTTATTTGGAGACAACAACAATGAAGTTAATGACAACGATATTGTAAATAACTCTAAAAGCGGAATTAGATTACATAACTCAACCGATGACAAATTCACAAGAAACGAAATCTCAGATAATAATCATGGTATATATCTAAACTATTATTCAACTAGAAATGAGATATGGAATAATTATTTTCATGACAATACTGTTAATGCTTTTGATATAAGCCCAAACAATAACATTTGGAATAAAACAAGCTACACAGGTAATAATATTGTCAATGGTAATCAAAAAAATGTAGCTGGTAATTATTGGGATGATTTTGATGAAACTAGTGAGGGTGCAACAGATACAAACCGTGATGGTATAATTGAGGGAGATAAACCTATAGATATTTCATCATATGACTATCTTCCTATAAGCGATATTATAAATCCAACGATACAAAATACTGATGTATCGCCTTCATCTCAAACAATCGGAGGATACACCTATATTTCAGCAGATATAACAGATAACACAGAAATTAAAGATGTAAGACTTGTTCTTACATGTCCTGATGAATCAACATCTAATTTTTCTATATTTCAAAATCTTACAGATACTACTTATTATTGTAATAAACAATTCTCCCAGGTTGGAAACTACAGTTTTAAAATAAAAGCAAAAGACCCAATGAACTGGGAGACATCTAATTCTTATACATTTGAAATAAATGAAGGGACCGCTCCATCAGTTACAGATAACTCAGCAACTTCAGCTGAAGCAGGGAGCATATTTGTCTTTAATGCAACTGTTACAGATGACTCAGATTCAGCAGATGAAATAACAGTAAAAGTTATTTGGTCTCATAAAGAACACGGAGGAAATAATACAATGACTAACATTAATGGCAACTATTTTAGATATACCGGAGAACTAGACAACAAACTAGGTGATCTCAGTTATTATTTTTACACAGCTGATTCATGGGGTAATAAAAAATCGACAGATTCAAAAACCATTGAAATTACAGATACAACTCAACCAACGATAACAATAAATAAACATGAATACGAATCAGACGGTTTTATTCATACATATGAAATTTGCACAACTATAACAGATAATTCACAAATAACAGGTTCATATATTGAATACTGGATAAATAGTGGAGAACATAACAGTGCAGAGATGGATAAAAGCGGAAATAGTTATGAAAAAACGATCTATCTTGAAAACGCTGATGATAAAGTATACTGTATAATCAACGCAACAGACTCAGCTGGTAACATAATTGACACAAAAAAACCCTATGCAAATGCAGATGGACCATATACAGGAGTAATATCTCATCCATTAACATTTAATGCATCTAAAAGTTTTGATCTAGATGGAAGTATCACTGAATATCTATGGGATTTTGGAGATGGAACAACTAAAACAGGAGAAAGTGTGGAGCACACATATCTAACTAATGATAATTACAAAGTTACCCTAAAAATTACAGATAACGATGAATTAACAGATACAGATACTACAACTGCAACCATCGGACAAGCAGATAAAACATTTGTTTCACAATCAACAATAACCAAAATTGAAAATGATTATGAAATAGAAATTGATGAAGCATTTTATTGTTATGACATAGATGGAGATAACGTAGAAGACCGTTTTTATGATCCAAACGATGTGATAAAAACTGTTCAAGACGAGGCAATTGATATTTCCAATGAGATACATTTTCTTTTAAGTCCAAAAGAAAAAGAGGATATATTTTTGTGGAATACTGAAAGTGATGAAGTATATACTGTCGATAAGATAGAAAAAGAGGGAGAGATAGAAGAATCGGATCAAAAAGCATTTGTAAATATTACAATTGAAAAAAACATTGGTTGGATATACATTGAAACAAAAGATGAATATCCAAATGCAGATGTTGATATATATAAAAATGAAACAGAAATTGAAAACAATATGTTCTGGAGATCTTCAAGTAAGATATTTATATTAGATGACCCTGAAACACTATATCAGCTTATATATGATAAAGACACAATATCAACTGAAGTCTTAAAATGGGTCAAATTTACACCAGGCCCTGACAGTAATGTTAGTGTAAATGATCCAACAATTACTATTGAATATAATACCGCGGTAACAATTAAGGAAGTAGAATTTTATGACTATAAAAACGATTATGCAAAAGATATTTTTGATGATTTAAAAACAACTAACAACGTAGTATTTACATATACCCCTGAAAACTTAGTAGCCGGTGATTATGACATAGTAATAGAAGCAGAAGATTCAACTGGAAATACTCTTAGAAACTGGTCGTTATACCACTACACAGGTAAAATTGAAAAACCTGAAGAATCAAGTTTTAACATTTTTTCAGTAATCCCATTTATAGGTATAATCTGTGGAATTGCTATAGCATTTTATCTTTTATTTAGATACAAAAAAATTGCCCTTGAAAGCTTTATCTACTTTAAAAACAAAAAGATTATACCTTTCTTTAAGCCAATTGTATTTGGCCCAGTTAGACTTAACATTGATGAAAGTAACATAAAAAAAGCAGAGTTTTATGTTAATGGAAAACTCCATGATACAATAACACAACCACCTTACAGTTTTGATTTTGACAAAACAGGCCTTATGAAACCAAGAATTGAAGCAAAGATATATGATGAGGCAGGAAAGGAAAGCTCAACAGGTGAAATGACCTTCTATGTTTTCAACAACAGATTTTTCAAATAAAAGAGTAAATTTTATCAAAACCATTTTCTATTTATTAAAAATATGATTATAAAAACTATTTTTGGAATAAATTATGATTCAAACATATATGTTATAGATGGAAAAATACCATCAATTATTGATACAGGTACAGGAATATATCATAAAAAAGTAATATCTAATATATCAAAAATAATAGACCTTGAAAAAATAAAACAAATCATTCTAACCCACGAACACTTTGACCATACAGGTGGAATAAAAAAACTTAAAGAAAGAATAGAGAAAAAAGTCGAAGTTTTTGCTCATGAATATTCTGCAAAAAAAATTGAGGAAGAAAAAAGTGCTTTTGCAAGGATGCTTGGTGCTGAATATGAAAATGTAAAAGTCGATAAAAAAATTAAGGATAAAGATGAAATAAAGATTGGAGATGAAAACTGGCAGGTCATACATACACCAGGACACACCCCTGGTTGCATATGCCTATATGAAAAAAATTCAAAATCTTTAATCTCAGGTGACACAGTTTTTTCAAATGGCTCATTTGGAAGATATGATTTTCCAGGTGGAAACATAAATCAATTGATACAATCTATAGAAAAACTAACAAAACTAGATGTAAAAAACATGTACCCGGGCCATGAAGGTATAGTTGAGAAAAATGCAAATAACCATATCAAAAAAAGCTATGAAAATTGTAGATTTTTAGGATAAAAATGAAAAATCCAAGAATTATTTTAAATAAACTAAAATGGAAAAATGATCTTGATTTTAAAAAAACAGAAGTATGGTATTTACATAGAGGAGCACAAAATGATACAAAGATTATAACTGGAGAAGAAATAATCGACATCAAACGATCCTTTATGAAAACAAAAACTGCGATGATTCCATTTCATAGAATCTACAAAATAATATACAAAAACAAAACAATTTTTAAAAGAGAAAAATATAGGTAAACTAATTAAGAAAAATTTGAGCGATAATATGAAAATTATACCAATTGCATCTGATTCATTAGGTGTAAGATCAATGGCAACCTATGTTGAAACAAATGACTGCAAAATCTTAATTGATCCATCTGCAGCACTTGGTCCTAAAAGATACAGACTTCCACCTCATAGTAAAGAACAAGAAGCACTTTTCAACTCAAAAGAAAAAATTTCTGACTTTGCAAAAAAATGTGACATTTTTACAATCTCGCATTATCATTATGATCATTATGATCCAAATGAAACATTTTACAAAGACAAAAAAGTATTTGCTAAAGACATAAACAAAAATATAAATAAATCACAAAAAAAACGGGGAAATGATTTTAAAAAACGTGTAGGAGATTTTTGTAAAATAGTATACGCAGATAACTCCATTCATAAAATAGGAGACACAACTATAGAATTTTCAAAACCTTTTTTCCACGGCCCAGAGAACGTTAGGCTTGGATATGTAATAATGACCACAGTAAAAGACAGAAAAAAAACAATCCTACATGCATCTGATGTTCAGGGCCCCATTACAAAAGATGCGACTGAGTACATACTAAAACAAAAGCCAGATCTTTTAATAATGGATGGACCTCCAACTATATTTTTGGGATGGAGGCTTAGTATGAAAGATTTAGATAATGCTAAAAAGAATTTTGAAAAAATATGTAAAAAACTTGATTGTGACATAATACTAGATCATCATTTACTTCGCGACATAAAATATAAAGAAAGATTTCCTGCTGCTTATGAAAGGTGCAAAAAAGTTAAAACTTTCGCAGAGTATTTAGGTAAAGAAAACAATACCTTAGAAGCACACAGAAAAGAATTATGGGGTAAGACAAAATGAGCTTCCTTGATAGATTAGAAAAAAAGATTCATAAAAAAGATAAAGAAATAGATAAACACAAAGAGAAAATCGCAGATTTAAAAGAAAAACTTGATGAAGGAAAAATAAACAGAGCAGAATATAACATTAAAAAGAAAAAAATTGAAGAGAAAATAAAACACTGCGATGCAAGAATAAGAGTTTTACGCGGACTTGAAACAAAAGAAAAAAGACATCAGGAAGAAATTGCTGAAAAAAAGAAAGAAAAACGAGAAAAGAAGAAAAAGAAAAAAGGTTTATTCTGATTCTTCTAAATTGTTTATCTCACCAATAAATAAAATTGTCCCTGTTTCTTTATGATGGATTGTAAAGAAGAATGGTTGATCACAGTCAAATTCAATTCTTTCTGGTGAATTATTTGGACCAACTGAAGTTGCAAACATTACAACTGCAGTTGCTGCCGCTGCTTCAGTTCCTTCTTCTTTTACTTCGACAAATGCTTTATGTAAAACTTTACTAATGTAAATATCTTCATTTTCATTCATACCTGAAAAATCTGCATCTTCAGTAAACGCATCTTTCATCCCCATATCTATTAAGTAATCATTAAGTGTATATTTTGTTTCAAACTTAAACTTTGGAAGATATATATCTACTTGATTTTGCGTCATCTGATCTACCCATTCAGAATAACTATCTCTGTCAATTGAGTCAATAATATCAGATAAATCAGTAAGACCCTCTTCTCTTGGAAGAAATATCATCATAGATAAATCATTACCCTTGTAACCTAATTCAAGGATCTGTAAATCATCTGTTTCTGTGTAATTAAAAAGGTCTTCAGTTCCAGTAAGTTTCATTGTATCAACTGATACATTGTTTCCATCTTTATTCAAAAAATCACGTTCAGTTGTATTTTTTTCATCAAACTGTATCTGCCATGTTCCTTTAAAATATATAGCGTTAGTTAATATCATCCTAGTTAAAACTGGATCAATTGCCGAAGGTGGAACAAGATCTTTAATTAAGTTATTTGTTTGATTTTCAACCCAGCTGTTTATAATACCAGCTGCTTTTTCAGGATCAGAATAATCAATAGATTTTGAGTTTCCACCGTAATAATTTTTTATTATATCTTGGTAATTACTAAGAAGATTGAAATTAACATTTGGCCATAGAGCATTAGCTGTACTAATATTATAATCCGAATTTTCGTTAAGATACTCATAAAGAGCTTTCATATACTCATGAAATGAATCATTGTTTTGTTCGACTGATAGAACATCTTTCATTTCACTTGCTGTATTACCACGCCCGCCCTCATATGTCATAGCTAGTGCTGTAAAAACACTATACGGCGAATAAAAAAGATTTCCAATGTTTTTTTCATCTTTTTTTAATTCTTTAAAAAAATTAAAACAGAACTCATTTACTGCTTGATCATAACTAGTAATATTTGACAAGTTAGGAAGTTCCTCTTCATCGGAAGGAATGTCTTCGTCAGTAACGTCATCTTTAAAAAAATCTGTTGTTAAAACCATATAAGATGAACCAATTACTAATAACCCAACAATTATTCCAGCAATTATTTTTAGTTTCATTTTTGATAACCTCTTTTGTAAATATATAATAAAAAGATGTATATAATACAATTGAAAACGTTTGGTAAATTCCAAACAAAAAAATTAGTATTTTATTAAAAAAGAAATGTATTTATCCTCAAATTTTTGTTCTTCGCACTCTACATCTATGACATTTGCAAGAGCAGGACCATGATTACACCATTCAATCATATCTTGGACTCTATCATCTTTTCCTTCAAATACTGCTTCAACTTTTCCATCAGATGTATTTTTAACCCATCCTTTTAATCCAAGGCTTTCTGCTTTTTGTTTGGTACTCGCTCTAAAAAATACTCCTTGGACTTTACCAGATATTAATACATGCACATTTTTCATAAATATTTTCCCTTATGGTCTAAATCTAGTTACAGTACGTGGGAATGGAATTGCATCTTTGATGTTATCTATCCCACAAATCCATGCAACGATTCTTTCAACTCCGACACCATAACCTGAATGTGGTACTGAACCATATTTTCTTAAATCAAAATACCAATCGTAGTTTTTAACGTTTTCACCCATATCAATTAGTCTTTGTTTCATATATTCAATGTCTGTGCTTCTCTGTGATCCACCCACGATTTCACCATATTCCTCCGGTGCAAGCATATCAAAACAAAGAGCGGTTTTTTCATCTTTAGGGTCTTTTGGTTTATAAAAGGCCATGATTTCAAGCGGGTAATTAGTTACAACTACAGGTGTCTCAAAATGGTTCATAAGCTTATTTTCTTCTATCGTTCTAAGATCTTTACCCCATTCTACATCCAATTTTTCTTTTTCTTTTAAAATCTTTAGTGCTTCTGAATAAGTGATAGTTGGAAAATCAGATTTTGAAATTTTATCTAGTTTTTCAACATCCCTATCTAGGTCTTCTAAATCTTTTTTGTTGTTCTCAACTACTTTTTTTAAAATATATTTTATCTCATCTTTAGCTATTTCAGTTATATCATAAAGATCCATCCATGCCGCTTCCATTTCTGCCATCCAGAACTCTGATAAATGTCTTGATGTCTTTGATTTTTCCGCACGAAATGTTGGACCCATGTTGTATATTTTTTCAAGAGAATAGATTCCTGCTTCAGCATAAAGCTGCCACGACTGAGAAAGATATGTCTTTTCATCATAGTATTTAACTTCAAATAAAGTAGCACCTCCCTCGCATTGGTTTGGTTGAAGAACAGGTGCATCAAACTCATAAAACCCATTTTTTCTAAAAAACTCGTGTATCGCTCCAACAATTGTACTTCTAATCTTAAAAATTGATGTAAGTTTCTGAGAACGCAACCATAAATGTCTTTGATCAAGTAAAAATTCTGTGCTTTGATCCTCGGTTATTGGAAAGGCTTCTGCAAAATCAATAATCTTTAGATCTGTAACCTTTATCTCACATCCACCCGGAGCTCTTTTATCTTCTTTAACTTCACCAGATAGCTCTATTGATGACTCAATCAAAGCTTTTTTCCCATCCTCAAATTCATCATCAGGTAGGTTTCCTCTTTTTATTGTTGCCTGAATAGTACCAGATGAATCTCTAATAATTGTAAAAGCTATATTTCCACTACTACGAGTTCTATATATCCATCCTCTAAGGTTTACAATTTCACCAATCTTTTCTTCATCAAATATATCTTTTATTTTCGTAAATTTTTTATCAGGCATAGTTTTTACCACTCTAGCATGGGATATATTTTTAGAATAAATTAGTTACGGTGTTATAAAGAAACAAAAAATATGTCAAAAAACTTAAAAAGAAGATTAAGATATAGTCTTTTAAATAATATTCCTCCTAAATGCTTAAATAGGGCTTCTTTTATTATTGGCAAATACTTTCCACTAATATATAATATTATCATAACATAGAATAAGAGGTATTAAAATTGGCAGATGAAGTAAAAAAAGAAGATAAAACTATAAAAGAAAACAAAGAAGATTTATCTAAAGAAAAAGCTGAAAAGCAAGACGAAAAACAAAAAGTAGAAGAAAATAAAACTGTAAAACAAGAAACTAAAAAACCTGCTGACAAAAAAACAGAGACAAAGAAACCAAAAGAAGAAAAACCTTCTGAAGTAAAGAAAGATAAAAAGCCAAAGAAGGATAAACCAAAAAAAGAAAAAAAAGATAAATCAAAAAAACAAGAAAGAAGTGACGATTTCAAATTCATAGTTCGTCTGTCAAATACCGATGTTGATGGAGAAAAGAAAGTAATCCATGGTTTAACATCAATTAAAGGAATCGGCATTAGAATGGCTTCTCTTGTTACATCTAATATTGATATTGATACAGATAAAAAAGTTGGAAACCTTACAGATAAAGAAATAGAAAAAATACAAAAAGCAATTGATGACATTGAAAAATCAGCTCCAAAATGGATGCTTAATCATAGAAAAGACATGGAAACAGGTAAAGACATCCATCTTATTGGACCGCAAATCGATATGAATCTTAGAGATGAAATAAACATCATGAAAAAGATAAGATCATACAGAGGTATAAGACACGAGCGAGGACTACGATGCAGAGGACAAAGGACAAGAGGAAATAATAGACAAGGGCTATCTCTTGGAGTATCAAAACAAAGACAAAAACAAAATAAGTGATTTTTATGGGTAAACCAAAATTTTCTAGGAAAAAATTTGAGACACCAAGCCATCCATGGCAAGAAAAACGTATTCAAGAAGAAAACGAACTTATCACAAAATACGGGTTGAAAAACAAAAAAGAAATATGGAAAGCTGAAACAAGGCTTAGAAGATATCGTAGTCAGGCAAGAGAACTTCTTGCTAGTATTTCAACTGGTGATGAGCAAAGTAAAAAAGAAAGTAAACAGTTGATAGACCATTTGAGTAGAATAAACGTATTACCACCTAATTCCACTCTTGATGATGTTTTAGCACTTGAAACTGAATCAATTCTTTCAAGAAGACTTCAAACAATAACATATCTAAAAGGATTTTCATCAACACCTAAACAAGCAAGACAGTTGATTTCACACGGTCATATTGCAATAAATGGTAGAAAGGTTACTGTTCCAAGTTATATTGTTACAAAAAACGAGGAATCAGATATTGAATATACAAATGCTTCACCTCTTAACGATTCCATGCATCCAGCAAGACCTAAATCAGATTACAAATCTTTTACATCTAAAAAAGTAGGAAAAACCGAAGAAAAAACAAAGGACAAAGAGAAGGAAAAAACTGATGATAAAGAAAAAAAGAAAGAAGAAGTAAAAGACGATAAAAAACAAAATGAAAAATCAAAGGACAAACCTACTGATAAAAAAAGTGATACAGGGGAGAAAAAAACTGAAGTAACGAAAAAAGATAGTAAACCTGACAAAAAACAAGAAAAACCCGGGGAAAAGGAAAAACAAGAAGTTAAAAGTAAACCAAAAAAAGTCGAAGATAAAAAATCAGAGGAAATAAAACCTGAAAAACCTAAAGAGGTAAAAGAAGAAAAAAAACCAGTTGAAGAGAAAGGAGGAAAAGAATAATGGGAAGACTTGCTGTTGCTCATATTTTTGCTTCATTTAATAACGTTATAATTACTGTAACCGATCTTACAGGTGCTGAGACTATTGCTAGATGCTCTGGTGGGATGGTAACACGTTCAGCTAAAGACGAAGGGGCACCATATACTGCTATGAAAGTAGCTCATAAAGTAGCTGATGCAGTAAGAGAAAAAGGAATAGATAAGGTGAATGTGAAGATCAGAGGTAAAGGCGGACATAAAGGTGGAAATCCAGGACGAGGTGCACAAGCTGCTATTAGAGCACTTGTTAGATCTGGGCTAAAGATAAACAAAATTGAAGATGTAACACCTGTACCACATGACGGCTGCAGAAAGAAAGGCGGACGACGTGGCAGAAGAATTTAAAGGTGAATAACTATCATGAAAGTTAAAGTAAAAGAGCTAGAAGATAAAAAAGCTGTTTTAAAAATTGAAGATGTAAAACCATATTTTTTAAATGCAATTAGAAGGATAATGATAGCAGATCTTCCAAAACTTGCTATAGAAGATGTTATCATATATGATAATACCAGTGCTCTTTTTGATGAAATAATTTCTCATAGATTAGGGTTTATCCCAATTCCAACTGATCTTAGCCTTTTAAATTTTAAAGATGAATGTTCCTGTAAGGGAAAGGGCTGTCCTAGTTGTACAGTTAGATACACTCTTAGTAAAGAAGGAGAAGGAACAGTTCTTTCAGGTGACTTGCAGCCTGCTGAGAAAAGTTGGAAGATAACTGAAGATAAAATCCCAATCGTTGAATTATATGGTGATCAACGTTTAATTTTAGAAGTTGAAGCAGTGCTAGGAAGAGGAAGAGATCATGCTAAATGGCAGGCAGTAACGGCCCCATCTTATAGAATGCATGCTGATATTACATTTGATAAGAAAAAAGAAAAAGATCTAAAAGATTTTGTTGAAAAACTTCCAAATGATCTAGTTAAAATCAAAAAAGATAAACTAGAACTATCTGATGAAAAAAAGCTTCCAGTTCTTGAGTCATATATTGATAAAGAAGATGTTGATTTTATTACAATAAAAAGAGATCCAACAAAATACACATTTAAAGTTGAAACAGATGGAGCACTTAAAGCAAAGGATGCAATAATTGAATCAGCTAAAATGGTTGAAGAAAAATACAAAGAATTTGGTAAATTTCTTTCTAAAATAAAATAAAAAAAAATTATTTTCTTTTTTTCCAAAAACAATTTCTACAGGTCATATATTTCTTATTTTGTTTATACTTGGGCCTGTGGGGTAGCTTGGTATCCTTGTAGCTTCGGGAGTTATAGACTTGAG
>CAZKQS010000029.1:0-11758 GCA_964554985.1 uncultured Thermoplasmatales archaeon
GAAGAAAAAGAAACAAATAGGAACTAGAGAATATATCACTATGGATGATATGTTTGAACATGTAAAAGATATATTAAAAGACAGTGGATACGATTCATTAAATGATGATTTCGAAGAAACAGAAGAAATGTACTTTCAAAATTATAAAACAGGTGATTTCTTTGGATTAAGAATAATAGATTTCGAAATATTTATTAGCGAAGATGATTCATTAAAAAGTTATGAACATGTCGGAGATTTAGATACTTTTGAAAAATATGTGAGTTTAGGTAGTGATAATGCATCAGATAGTGATTTAGATAAACAATTAGATAGAGCATTAACAAAAGACGATGATGAAATAGAACTATCTTATAGTGGTGAAGATTATACAATAAATCAAGAAAAAGCTTTTAAAGAATTTACTCTTAGTCATAAGAAACTTGTAAAACAAGTTATGGAAGAAATAAAGAATACAAATAAAATAGAAGTAAAACCTGATACTTGGTTAAAAGTAGATAAAGCTATGGTTGATGCTGATTTAACAGTAGATTATGGTGATTACGGTATAAACCCAGATGATTTTATTGAATGGATGGGATATAATTGGGAATGGTGTCTTAAAACTGTTTATGAAGATGAAAAAGATAAAAAAACAGAAGTTACTACATTATCAGAAAAAGATTCTATTTTCTTTGATATTGCATTAAATTTACATAGAAATGAAGTTAAACAATTTATAAATCAAGTTGTTGAAAAAGGACATGTAGAAACAAAAGAACAATATGATAAATATCAAAAAACGATTGATGATTGGATTAAAGGTAAATACAATAAAGAATTAAATAACAATAACAAAGATATAAATCATATATCTTTTATTGATTGGATTAAAGAACATAAAAGAGATTTAAAAGAATATTATAGAGATTAATTTTTATTAATAAATTTTTATTGTTGAAAGGTGTAACTGAATAAGTTACACCTTTTTTTGTTTATAACCATTAATATGCTTCAAAAATCACATATTTTTACCCTTTTTTCAAAACCCTTTAAAAATGGAAAAAAATGGTGTTTTTTATTAAATATATATTATTAAATAAGTTAAAAATAAAATCACTTAAAAAAATGGAAATAAAACCAGTATTAGTCATTGAAAATAGTCTATCTGGACTAAGACTCAATGAAAATGCATCTGCAGTTAAAAGTGATAAGATAATCTTGGAAGGAGTTTTTACAGAGTTTGATGTAAGAAACAGAAACGATAGGATTTATACCAAAGACCGTTTCTTACCACACTTAAAAGAACTTCAAGAAAGAATGAGTACATTAGGAGTATACGGTGAATTTGACCATCCCGATGTGTTTGATACGGCTTTAAGTAGAGTATCACACATATTACATTCATTACAGTTTAATGAAAATGAAAATAGAATAGATGGATCAATTCAGTTATTAAATACCCACTATGGCAAAGAAGCCCAGGCTCTTGTCAAAGATGGGTTTCCTATTTTTGTATCATCACGAGCAGCAGGTGTAACAGAATCAAATGGCACAGTAACAATTAAAAAATTATTCACTTATGATGCAGTTGCTGATCCAGGTTTTGCATCAACAAAAATGAACATAAGAGTTCTTAATGAATCATTGGGTTATGCTAATGAATCAGCAAACTTTAGGATATTTGATATGTCCGATGAGTCAAAAATAAATGAATTGTACGAAATGAATGACAATGACCAAGTAACAAGAAAACAAATGGTCGAGTATTCAGATCACATAAAGGGCGAAATGGTTAACTTAAAAGCTGAAATTGAAAAGAATATCAAAGAAGGCGTAGAACCACAAAAATTAGAAGCCTTATCTGAATATTACGAATCATTAATGGAAAATTACGGCAAGTTAACTAAATATTTAGATTACTTAGCTGATACTATCCAAGTAGTAGTTAATGAGAATGAAGGATTAAAAGAAAAAACTAATAAATTAGTTGAACATAATGACTATTTAGCAGAAAATCTTGAAAAAACTATAGGATACTCAAACTACTTAGCAGAACAAATTGACAAATCAATTGATTATTCAGAATATATAGCTGAAAATCTTGATAAATCAATCGACTTCTCAGAATATATCGCTGAGAATCTTAACAAATCAATAAAATACTCTGAGTATTTAGCAGAAAATCTTGACAAATCAATTGATTATGCTGAATATATCGCAGAACACACAGAATTTAATATCAGTAACATTGAATCATTATCCGAATATGTAGACAATTCAGTAAAATATTCAGAATACGTAGCTGAACAAGTTGATAACAACATTCAGTATTCAGAATATTTAGCAGAACACGTAGATAATAATATTCAATTCTCTGATTACATTGCTGAACATGTAGATAATAATATTGCATATTCAGAATATATCGCAGAAAATTTATCAGATACACAAGCATATTCAAAATATATCGCTGAAAGTTTAGATAAAACTATTAATGCTATTAACGGTGATTCTTTAAATGAAGAAGTAGAATCAGAAGAACAAAGAATTTCTGATTTAAAAGTTGCTAATGTTGATAAATTTTATGAAGAAGAAGATGAAGAATTCCCACCATCAGATGATCAAGATTTACCAGAAGAATTAGATGATATTGAAGATGAAGAATTTGAAGATGAATTACCAGAAGGTGAAGTTGAAGATGAAATTGAATTAGAAGATGAAGAATCAGCAGAAGAAGAAATTCTTGACGAAGTTCCTAATGAAGATGAACTTGAATTAGAAGATGAACTTCCTGTTGAACAAGATATTTTACCAGGTAAACAAGTTATTGTAGATGTTGATGGTGAAGAAAAAACAGGTACAATATTATCATTTAACCCACAAGACGGATTTGCAGTTGTTAAATTAGACCAAATTGAAGAAATTGAAGTACAAGGTGAAGAAGGTCAAGTTGAAATACAAGGCGAAGAAGGTCAAGTTGAAATACAAGGCGAAGAAGGTCAAGTTGAATTACCAGAAGGTGAAATGGTTCCAGTAGAAACAGAATTAGAAATCGAAGTTCATGAATCTAAAATTACTGTTGTAGCTGACCCAATATTCGAACAAGAAAAATCTATAAAAGAAACTATAAGTCAATTAATAACAGAGGCTAAGAAACGTAAAGCCGCCGAGGAAAATCAACCTCATTTCTTATTATTCTTATCAGAAAGCAACAAAGAAATTTGGTCTAAGCTTTCATTAGAAGATAGGGAAAAAGTAAATGTTGCAATGAACGAAAGCACATACACTTCTGAACAAGATGTTCTCAAAACCATAAGAGAAGCGTTATCAACACCATCCAAATCAGAAGAAGAAACATTAATTGATGCAATTCCAGACGAATTAGTAGATATCTGGAATGGATTAAATGATACCATTAAACAAAGTGTTCTTTCCCAAGCTAAGTTTTATCCTAACTTGGTAAATTCACAACCAAAAATGGAATCATTTTGGAATAGTAGAGGACTAGAACAACACTCTAAAAATCCAAGTAAAGTTCTATTGAACGAGAACAAAAAATTTGTCAACGACTCTAAACTATCTGACAATCAGATTGATAGATTCATTGATGCGTTCAAAAACATAAGTTAAACGTAACTGTTTGATAGTTAGTTAAAAATGGAAAAAAGTGAGTTTTTTAACTAAATATATAATAACAGTTAAAAATTAAAAGATGAAAATCTAAAAAATTAATTAAAAATAAAATGAATTTTCAAGTAGACAAAGCAAAAGCTTTAAAAAAATGGTCTCCAATTCTTGAAGCTCTTCACGTAGAAGATGAAGAAAAGAGAACTTGGATGGCAGAATACGCTGAACTTCATTCAATGAATGAAAACGTATCTTATGCTACATTAGGTAACATAAACGGTATGGGCCCAGTTGTAAGCCCACAACCATCAGCAACTCCAGGTTATGTTTGGGGCGCTGACGCAACACCAGGTAGTGGTGACATTGGACAGAATTTACTTCCTGTTTCTATGAAAATCGCTGCTCAAACAATTGGTTTAGATTTAGTAGCTGTTAAGCCAGCTGCATCACCAAAAGTTGATTTATTATTCGTTGACTTCCGTTACGATGATAATAATGACGAAGATAGTGACAGACCATTAGTTTTCAAAATGAGTTCAACTAACGTTGCAGCTGTTAAAACTGCTCTTTATGCACAGATGACAGCATTTGCAATTACAGAAATGGTTGGTGGTCTTGATAAGAGAACTTTTGTATCATTATCAGGTGCGACATTTGCTCAAATTGCAGCATTTGATCCTAAATCAGCTACACAAGATAAAGAAGGTTGGATGGAATTCTTAGGATTCTCACGTATTGACGGACTTCCAATGTTCAGAATCTTTAGACAATCAGTTGAAAGAGGTGCTTATAACACTTATGATACAACTAAAAACACATTCCCATTTGATAATGTATCTATTACTGACAAATTGGAAGGTGCAACTCTTACTACAGCAGTTACAGGTACTACAGAACAAGCTACTGTATTAACAGGTGTTACTATTGAATTAGTATCATTGATGGAAGATCACATTCCTGGATTCAGTGCAGGTTGGAATCTTTTCAAAGGTATGAACAGAGATCAGGATGAAAATACTTATCCAGGTCAAGTTGGACCAAATGTATTCACTAAAACTATCCAAGTTGGTGACGTTGAAATTACATCAGCGTTAAAGAGAACTGAAATTGAAGATATTAAAGCTTCAACAGGTATGGACATTGTTCAAAAACTTGAATCAGTACTTATCAACGAACTTTCACAAACTATTTCTAAGGAAATTGTTGAAAAAGTTAAGGAATTAGCTGAATTAAACAGATCTTCACACACAACCCCTAAAGTTGCTGGAACATCTAAGTTCGACTTTGATGTTGATACTTATGTTGGTTCTTGGACAGTAGGTGGAGGTGAAACTTCTTACTCATTACAGAGAAAGCTTGTTTCTAAAGTTAATAACGCTTCTAACTATATTGCAAACGAAGGTCGTGTTGGACCAGCTCAGTACATCGTTACTAACGGTAACTTAGCTTCAGTTATGCAAGACGTAGCACAATATATGATTCAACCACCAGTAGGTGGAGCTAACTTAAATACTAACGGACAATTATATCCAGTTGGTAAAGTTGGTGGTATGACATTATATGTTGACCCTTACATGAGATGGGATGACAACAGAGTATTCTTAGGTAGAAAGAATTCAGTAGACCAACCAGGTTTATTATTCCTTCCTTACTTAATGGCTCAGTCAATCAGCTTAATCTCAGAAGCAACATGGGCACCAAGAATGTTAATCCGTTCAAGGTATGCAGTTGCTGACGTAGGTTTCTTCCCTGAGAAGCAATTCTTAGCAATTCACGTAACTGACCAAACAGGTTATTTAATCTAATAATCAGTTATATAATAATAAAAGGGGGTTTTTTAACCCCCTTTTTTAATGCCTTATTTTTTAAGCACAAAAAAACCCACAAATGAAGTTTAATATTTACACCCCGTTTATATTTTTATGGGGGATTATTTCTTTCTTCTGGGTTTAATTAACGCAAGTACGTGAAATTTTATTAGCAGTCCCGGCAGGATTCGAACCTACGTAGAGCTTTTACAATTTTTATCAATCCGAAGATTTGCTCCGTCCTAACTACCAAATATATTAGTAATATTTAATAGCCTCCGCTAGACGACAGGACCATATAAGGTTGAGATTACACCCTTATCACCATTCCCTTCGTGTCATTATCCCTAGGTTTGCGACCTGGGTTCTCCACTTATCCACCTACCTAGTAGGTCGAATGGCATCGTTGCTTTGATTTAGTTGGTAGCACTTCCAACATCACCGTAATACTACTCTATGTTCTGAATTATCCCGACCTTGCGAGCCGTTCAGAGGGGCTAACCTCTTAGACGCTTCGTTCCATAAAACACTTCAACTTTGCGAGTATCCATGCTCTTGATTCACCCGAAGGTGTCAAGAATTAAACGATTTTCATATCACGACTGACCGAGACTTTGCTTTTAAAGTTATTTGCTTAACTATTCATTAACCATTTATGAATTGGTTGGTATTATTGTAACCTCAGATTAGCGCTCGGTCCAAGCTTTATAAGATTTTGTCTCACAAAATACTTAACTAATCTTGCGTTTCAGGTGGTTAGCCCTACTATACCATACTTCACGTTTCCAGGTGTTTCCACCTTTCATCATTTGTATTGATAAATAGCTGTTATGTATACCTACACTCCAACAGTTTATCTACTTCTTATCTATCGAAATCGCAGTGTTGACTCGTTATGGTTATGGGTGTCACCCCTATTCATTTTGCTCCTTGACCTCCCCCGTAGGTGAAGGTTGGCTTACAAAATTTATCCTTACCAAAGGACCATATTAACATCACCCGAAGGTGATGCTACTCACTACTTACATCTTATATCCACTGTTTGACCGAATCTATACCGAATCATCGGTCTGTTCGTGAATCTCACCCCTGGTAGAGTGAAAGACGAAGCTTGCGTGCTGTGACCATCCCGAAGGTTGGTGGAAAGGCTGAGAATCCTTTCCCTTTTACGAGTTGCCCCGTATTATCTCTTCGTAAACCCGAAGGTCTACTTAACCATCACACGCGATGGGTATTTTTTCAATACTTTCAAAGAACTTTTTCAAAAAGTGGTAAATCTATATATTTAGACAAAAAATCCACTTTTTTCCATTTTTGCAGTCCAAGGCGGATTCGAACACACCATCCAGCTTTTACAATTTTTATCAACCCGAAGGTTTGCTGTGTCCTCTGAATCTCCCCTTAGAATTCTGTTAATCCTAAAGTTACCGTAGAATAGCCTCATATAAGAAGGTTCTACAAATCCAGGGTCTACTATTTCAAGACCAGCCAATTAGACGATTGGACCATTTTGGAGTAGGCGAGGGTCTTTTGTTAAAGATTATCCTGTTAACCACGAAGGGATTCGACCTACATATATTTTAAAGAACGTTTTCTTAAATCGGTTACAAATATATGACATCTTTTTTTAACTACCAAATGTTTTTGTACCTTTTTTAAAATTTTTGTGGTTTATTAAACCACTTACTTATTATATACACTATATTGAAAAAGTTTACTTATTTTTTATTTTTTTTTGTATTTTTTTTATTTAAACAATAATAATATTTATCTCTTGTATTTATATCAATAAATACTCTATAATACAAAACCAACATTATAATAATAATAACTATAAAGATAATACTTTTAATCATTTTGTTTAATTTTTATTTGTGATTTAATATAATAAAAACAGGTAGATAACTGGGGTAGACCGACTTTTTATAAATTATCTACCTGTTTTTGTCTTAAAGTGTTTGTGCGAAATCAACTGCTTCATCAACAGTTTTGAAACCATCTTTTTTCAATTTTTTACGACCAGCATACACACCGTATTCTCCACTCGGTTGAAAAATTGTTTTATCTTTTCCACCTGGTCCTTTAATATTTTTTGATGATCCCATTTGACGAATTTTATATCCACCAACATCTTTCAAAACTTTTCCTAAATGATTTTTCTTTACTGCCATTTTTTTAATTTTTATTTGTTAAACTTAATACTTATATTCCAATCTTTACAAATTGTTTTTAACTATTTCACTAGCCAATTTTCCATCATAAGAACCATTGTAATCAGATTTCAAAATACCCATTACTTTTCCCATATCTTTCATTCCATTAAAACCATTTTTATTAATGATTCCTTGAATAAGAATTTCAAGTTGCTTAGGTTCTAACATAGAAGGTAAATATAAATCAAGAATTTCAACCTCTCTGTCGTTTTTCATTTCAATAGCATTCTGCTTCATTTTCTTGATAACAGATACAACCACATCATCAGATACTTCTTTACCAATCTGATTCAATTCACCCATTACAACCCTTAACAAAGATTTTACATCTTCGTTTTTGTTCTTCATAGCAGCCATCATGTCTGCTTTAATTTTTTCTTGTAGTTTCATTACTTATTTTATTTAATTTAATATTTATCTTGTTAATTCAAATGGTTTATTCCATTTACCAACCGAAAAATGAAAATAAAATCCAACATGATGATAATCTGTCATTATATCAGATTTATTAAAATTCTTTTTATTACAAATAGATGAAATCTTTTCAAGAACTTGACTATTTTCATACCTATCCAAATAATAATGATTTAATTGTACATGATCTTTTTCTGTAAATCGAACAGGTGCTCTCATAATAGAAACACTTATTGATGTTGAATGTTCTCTTGTTACAGAAAATTTCCATCCATCTTTTGACGGGAATTCGGTTTTAAGATCATTTCTAATTTCTTTTACTTCGTCTACTGTAATATATGCCATATCTTTTATATTTTGTTTATACAAAGATAATAATAATAATTTAAATAAAAAATAATAATTTAAAAAAAGTTAGGGGTGTGCTGTCACGCTAAAAGCTCCAAGACCAGATTATAACATTGAAAAAGATACCACCCCACCACTGTACCTAAATCTTAATTGCACATTCCTTCTGTACTAATGCAACAAATTATAATCTTCTAACTTAACCAACTCTGACGATATAATCTCAGTCGAAATGCTTCATTAGTACGGTTGACTGATCAAAATCCGCATTGGTCGTTAATTGTCCGTGGCTACCCAGTCCGACTATGGTTTATCGTGTTATGCTTCCACAACTGTTTTCCTACTGGTGATCTTGTGATGTCCGATTCAAGTTAAAACGGACAGAGCACTTCCACTTGCTACTCCTTAGATGATGGCTGCTTCCAAGCCTACATCCCCACTAACTTCCTTAAAATATGAATAAGAACAAGCCACCGACATCTTAAATTGTATTATACTAATTAATAATACCGAAGGGAACTTCTGGTGTATCCATCTATCTTCATAGCGGCTTCCCAAGCTCAGATAGATTATATATGTTCTTATTCATGGTAGCTCAACCCGGATTCGAACCGGGACGACCATTACTGATCACTGGATTTTCGTACTACTACAGTTTTCACTGCTTTGTATTTTTTCCCCTATAAGTTGGTGTCTGTGAATGACAATTAGGACATAATATTAAAAGATTTTCTAATCTATGATTAGTTCTATCTCCATCTATGTGTTCTAATTCAAATGATAATTTTTGATTATTCCAATCAAAAATAAGACATTTTTCACATTCTTCCTTTTTAAAACCTTCTTTAATCAATCTTTTTCTTAATTTATTAGATTGATATTGTGGGTGTTTTCCTTCTAAAATTTCTTTTAGTGGAATTCTTTTCCCATTATTGGGTTTTTTCATCCCCTTGCCACTTTGATTAGGATTATAAACACCTAATTTAATAGCTTTTTTTCTAAAGGTATTAAAATGAATACCAACTTTACTAGCAGCTTCTGCCATTGATAAGGAATTTTTACACGCTTCAAGTATCTCTTTATCTTTATTTTTCATATATAATTTTTATTCTTATATATAAAATTAAAAGACACAAAAGAATGATTATCTTTAGCGTTATACAAATTTGATAGTCTGGAATACACCTTCACCATATTTTACAAACTTAGGTGCCTGCCGTCTACTCTCTACACCTTTCCTTTTTAAAGGACTTGGCTCGGGATTACCATTTTAAAGGTTTCCCCGAATTTGACAGGTTCTACTCCAAGGGTTTCCCCAAGGGCACTCAAATTTACTATTAAAGTCCAGGGCGTCTACCAATTCCGCCATTGAGCCATAATTTCAAAGAACTAAAACTTATATACTAAAAATATAAATATGTTTATTTTTTGTGGACCCTACTGGGGTTGAACCAGTGACCTTAACATTATGAGTGTTCTGCTCTACCACTGAGCTAAGGGTCCAAAATAAAAAATGGTTGGTAGCAAACTCGTTATCATGCTACTCTGTAGTGCTTCATTTGAGTTTTCTTGTTGCAACGGCACTGAGTGATGATATAAACTCTGTTACTTGGCTTCCCCGAAGGAATTATTGTACGAGGTATGAACCTCACCTTTCTTTTGGTATGCCTACCAACGATTTCACAGTATATCCAACCAAATTTATTTATTTCAAATAACTTTTATGACGTTCTTACGCCTTTACTTTTCATTTTAGAAGGATCGAACCCCAATCTACGAAGTTCAGCATCCCTTTTAGCATCTGATTCAGCTTTAAAGGTTTCCCTTGTTTTCTTTTCAGCTTTCGCCTTGTCAATCCCCATGTTCATCGCTTGAATTTCAAGAAATTTTGTGTAAACAGATGGAGATGTATTATCAATGATTCGTGTACATACTTTGGTAAGTTCATCTTCACTCATATGGATACACTTTTCAAAAATTGTCCTTTGTGCCTCACTAACACAATACTGTGTTTCGTTTTTACCCATTAAATATTCAATGTTCCCAATCTGCCTCTGAACACTATATTCACTCGTACCTATAATACGGTTAGACAAATCAGCCAATGCTGATGCTGACGGAGTATTATGGAAACCTAAACGGTGCAATCTATCAGGGAATTTTGCACAAAACAATGTTAAAATTGTGTCGTTTAATGAAAATTTGTTTTTGTAAACCCCTTTTGTCAGTTTTGTTGATTCGCTCATAATTATTTTTTTTTAATTAATACTTCTACAAAGATACATAAAGTTTTTTAATTTCCAAATTATTTTTCAAAAAAAATATATTTTTTTAATACCCATGTATCACTACCTATTGAATCTCTTTCTTTTTTAGCATCTTCATAATTAAAATAGTAATTTTTAGATACTCTATACCAACCATCATTAGTCTCTATTATATCAGAAAACGGAATAGATTGATATAATTCTTGGGCATTTCTTTTATTTTTAAAAGAACCTACAATTATACAATATGTTTCAATCGAATCTATTGTAGGTTCTTCTATATTATATGTTTGTTTTTCTTCCACTTTTGGTTGTTCTGAATTTTCAATTTGTTGTGGTTCTTCTTTTTTAAGAAAATCAAACATACCTTTATACCCATCGTATTTAATAAATACGAATATTGACACAATTGCAGTTAAAAAAAATACCACTAATAACCACTTTTTCATAATTGTCTTTTTAATTTGGCGGAGAGAGAGGGATTCGAACCCCCGGAACCATCTAAGGTTCAACGGTTTTCAAGACCGCCTCATTCGACCACTCTGACACCTCTCCTAATAATACTTTTTCCTATTTCTTCCTTTACCTCTATTTGATCCTTTATATGTTTTTGTTAATGAATGACAATTAGGACACAATAATCTTAAATTTTCTTCTTTATTGTTTCTAAAATTACCATCTATATGTTCTA
This sequence comes from uncultured Thermoplasmatales archaeon, assembly GCA_964554985.1. Lineage (GTDB taxonomy): Archaea > Thermoplasmatota > E2 > DHVEG-1 > DHVEG-1 > CAYZTD01. Next base: position 11,351 of record CAZKQS010000029.1, read on the forward strand.
GTTCAATTGGTATTTTATTAGTATAAGTATTTCTTTTATCCCATTCACATTCCATACATTTTTCACCATATTTTTTTATCAAATAATCTTTTATCCATTTATGTGTTTGATATTTTCCCATTACACCATCCACATCACCATTTAACCAATTTTTTATTTTTATATTTTTATAATAGTTGGTTTGACATAATCTACTACAAAATTTATTTTTATAACCATCTAATATATTACCACAGTGGATACAAATTTTAGTTTTCTTTCTTTTCTTATTATTATTATATGTAACTGAACAAGACTTTGAGCAAAATTTTTGTTCTTTATATTTTTTATTAAATATATTATAACAATTTAAACAAATAGATTCTTTATCTACTTTAATTTTTAAACCCAAATTAAACATTTTATTTT
>CAZKQS010000030.1:0-11495 GCA_964554985.1 uncultured Thermoplasmatales archaeon
CAATTGCTTTAAAAACAAAAGATAAATAAATTTTTTAAACTAATACTATCTTTTATTATATGGAAAATAAAATGACAAAAAAAACAGAGATGAACAAAGAACTAGAAGAGTGGATTAGAGAATCAAAGGATAAAATTAATAAGGATAAAAAAAGTGATTACTCAGGTAAAAAACCAAGAGGGATGTGTGAAATTTGCGGTGAAAAACAAGCAAAGTCAGTATGCATTAAATGCGGAAGGTCGGTTTGCAAATCTTGTTATTTTAAACTTATAAGTGTTTGTAAAAAATGTGTGCCATCTGATATAGCTGGTAAATGGGATGGATCAAAAAAGGATTGGGAAGAAGAACTAGGTGTTGATTGGGTTGGATGATTGATTCATACAAATTTGGAAGAATTGTTGTTGATGGAAAAGAATTTACTTCAGATTTGATTATTTTTCCAGACAAAATAAAGTTAAACTGGGTTAGAAAAAAAGGACATAAGTTGAATATAGATGATTTAAAAGAAATCATTGAATATAAACCTGATCTTTTAATTATTGGAAAAGGTGCTTATGGTTTTATGAAAATCCCAGATGAAACAAAGGAATTTTTCGAATCAAAAAATATTGATTTGATTTCTTTTAATACAAAAAAAGCATGTGAAAAGTATAATGAATTAATTAGCAAAAAAGATGTAGTAATTGCTCTTCATCTTACTTGCTAGAAAGATCATTTTTTATTTCTTTTTCCTTCTAGATATAGTGACATCATAGCTCTAGCAGTTCTCCAGCTTGATGGATAAATTGGTACACCTGCTGATTTTAATTCAAGAACTAAATCTTGATATTCTCTTCCACCGACCCATGTTGCAAGAATCGGTTTTTTATATGTTTCATGATATTTTCTCTCACGAACCATTTTTAAAATTGCTCCAGTAAACTCCTCTGGTCTTGCATATCCACCGTGAACTGATGCAACTATTACTCCATCTATATTTGGATCTTCAAGCATGTATCTAGTTGCTGCCTCATATCTATAGAAACCGGCATCAGCTACTAGATCAACTGGATTGTTTGGTTTTACTAGATCTGGAAGGATTTTATCTATTTTTTTAGAAGTTTTTTCTGATAACTTTGGAATTTTTAGTCCATTCGCTTCACAAGCATCAGTAAGAAGTATCCCAAGTCCACCGCCATTTGTAATAATCCCAATTCTATTACCTGTTGAAGGAGGCTGACCTGCAAGGGCTTTAGCCATATCAAATAGTTCAACTACATCCCTACATCTTATTCCGCCTGCTTGTTTTATAGCTGCACTATAAATTTTATCTGATCCAGCCATACTACCAGTGTGAGATGCTGTAGCTCGTGCTCCAGCGCTACTTCTTCCTGCTTTTACAACTAAAACAGGTTTATCACAGTTATGTATTGAGTTCATAAACTCTCTGCCCTGTTTTACTGCCTCAATATATAATCCGATTACCTTTGTGTCAGGGTCTTGTGCAAAATAATCTATTAGATCATCATCGTCGATATCTATCTTATTTCCAACGCCGATAATTTTTGATACACCCATATATTCATTGTTTGCTAGATATATCATACCAATACCAAGAGCTCCACTCTGACTAATAAGTGATACACTTCCTTTTTTTGGTGTTCCATATACAAAAGATGCGTCAAGTCCGATTGATGCGTTTTTATAACCCATAACATTTGGCCCGAGTACTTTCATGTTTGTATCTTTTATTATTGACTTTAGTTCATCTTCAAGTTTATGATTTCCTACTTCGCTAAAGCCTGATGAAATAATTATTACGTTTTTTACATTTTTTTCTTTACAATCTTTTAAAACATTTGGAACGATTTTTGCAGGAACTGAGATTAGTACAAGATCAATTTTTCCTTTAACATCCTGAACTTTTTTATAACATTTTAAACCAAGTATCTCTTTTTCCTTTGGATTGATTGGATAGAGTTTACATTCATAATCTGAAATAAGAATATTTTTAAGTGCAGCATTTCCTATTTTTCTAGAGTCTTTTGATGCACCAACTACAGCTATGCTTTTTGGCTTAAAGAAAGTATCAAGTTTATGGGACATATTTTCTTGGAAAATACATAGTCTTACTTAAATATAATGCAAATATTTTATAGATAATCATTCATTATTTTGATTATTTCCTTGCTATCTTCGGCTTTTTGATATCTATTAAGTGGTTCTTTGTTCATTTCTAAAAAATGAGGGCTCCATTTGTATAGTTTTAGTATTTTTTTTGCCTGTTCAGTGTTTCCTAAAATATAGAGTGTTGCAGCAAAAGCTTCAAGAGTTGATAGTTTGAATGCTTTACCATAGTTAACTGGGTTTACTGCTACAACAAAGGGAAGAGCACGCGAATAGTTTTTTTTATTAAGATAATCAAAAGCTTTTTCAGCATTTTTCCAGGAGCAGTCTACAGCAAGAATTCCATTTTCTAGGGCAATTTTTCTATCTTCTTTTGAAATACTTTTTTCAGAAAAAGGGTTTAATAAAATTGTTTTTCTTCTTGTTTTTCTTATGTTAGTTTCAATCTTTGCATGTTTAAATTTAGCTAGTTTTCTAGCACTGCATTTCTTTGGATCATCTTCAGATGCATGATAGACAAATAGTTTTATTTCTTCATTCATAGTATTTCACAATCAAATACAAAGTGGCTTATCTTTGGTGCATATGATTTAATTTCTCTTATATCTATAAGATTCATTTTTCTACTGAATTTTTTTGCTTCTCTTTCAAACATCTTCATTGGAGTATCAAGCTTTATTTTCTCAGGATATTTTTCATGAAAGTGTATTATTCCTTTGTTATTTTTCAAGCACTTTATTCCTTTTTCAAGAAATTTTTTTGTTCCACCTATATATCCCATGATAACTCTATCAGCTACATTTTCAGGTGCAATTTTTCTATTATCTCCTTCTAAGGGATCCACAATTTCAGTTACATGGTTAAGTAAAACATTCTGGCATAAATAGTGATATGCGTTAGGATTTTTTTCACAAGAATAAATTTTTTTTGGATTTGAATGAACTGCAATTGGCAGGCTAAAATATCCAATTCCTGCAAACATATCTACAATTATTTCATCTTTTGTGTTAATTTTACTCATAAATATTCTTTCATCCATGTTTCCAGATGAAAACATTAGTTTAGCTGGATCTGTTTTAAATCTGACTTTATTTTCAACATGTACTGTTTCACTATTTTTTGAACCATATATAATTTCGCAGTCGGGTTCTCTAAATTCTCCTTTTATCCCTGCCTTATCATTTATGACAGACTTACAGTTTAGTTCATCAGCATAAATCTCTCCAATTATTTTTTTGTAATTTTTTAGTTCTTCATTTAATTTTATAATTAGCACATTTCCTATCTTTTCCCATTTTGTGGGGATATATTTGAATTTTTTTTCAGGGATATTGTTTAGTAATTTAATTTTGACCTTGTCAAATGGTTTTAAATCCATAACTATTTTGTATAGATTTTAATAGTTTAAATAATGTCCCACTAAATCTTTTTAATACCTCTTGTATACACCTGGTTACTACATGAATCTTTTTCCATATAAGCCTAGAAAAAACCAGATAGCTATAATGCAGACAATAAATAGGATACTCTCTGAAAAAAAAGATATTGTTTTTGAATCAGGTACAGGCTCTGGAAAAACTGCTTGTGCGATTTCTTCAGCTCTATCTTATGCATTAGAACAAAACAAAAAAATTGTTTATACAACCCGAACTAACTCTCAACAAAGACAAGTAATTCTAGAGCTCCGTGAAATAAAAAAGAAAAACAAGAATTTAACAAAGGATGTTTATGGGGTAGGTATGCAAGGCCGGTCCAATATGTGCATCCTTGCAAAAAACAATCCTGATCTATCATATGGGTCATCTGAAGAGTTATCCAAGTTTTGTTCAAGCCAAAAAAAGAAAGCTAAAAACAATGAAGGCCAGGGCTGTGTTTATTACCAGGGTCTAATTGATGAAAAAAGAAAAAACGATGCAATAGATTTTTTTAAAAAAATCATTCCAACTGCTGAAGAATTTATTGATTATTGTGCTGATAAACAGATATGTCCGTATGAACTTAATAAGATTCTTTTAAAGGAAGCTAAAGTTGTAGTTGCTCCATATATTTATGTTTTTGACTTAAACATTAGAAACATGCTTTTTGATTCACTTAGTTGTTCTATTGAAGATATGATTCTTATTGTTGATGAAGCACACAATCTTCCTGATTATATTCGTGATCTTTTTTCAGCTGAACTATCTATGTATATGATAAATAACTGTATTTATGAAGCTGAAAAATATGGTGATCCATCTATGCTTGATGGAAGATTTTCAGTGAAAAGCTTTTGTGAAACACTTGAAAATATTTTAAGAGATTTGAGAGACACTTATGTGTATTGTATACTTGAAAATGGTATTCGCAGAGGTGGAGTGAAGCAGTCTGATGCTTTTATTCCAAGTCATGAATTTGAAACAGAGATCCTTTCCCGTCTTAGTATAACTAGTAAAACCCTGCATGATTTAGTTGGAGACTTAGTTGCCTATGGTGAAAAGATACAGGAATTCCGTGAAAAGGAAGGCAAACTCCCTCGCTCATTTTTACATAAACTAGGTCTTTTTTTGGACTTTTGGATAAATCTTGAAATGGATCAATATGCAAAACTAGTTGTTGATGCAAAAAAAGGTAAAAACCCGCGTATTGAATCATATTGCCTTGATCCTTCTGTTGGTACAAGTATCATTAATGATTTTCATGGATCAATTCATATGAGTGGAACACTAGAACCCCTCGAGGAATACCGTGATTCTATGGGATTATCTGGAATAACCGAGCTTGTTTCTTATCCTTCTCCTTTTTCAAAAAATAATAGAAAGACTTTGTTTGTTAAAGATGTTACAACAAAGTACTCAGATATTTCAAAGGATGATATGATTCTTGATAGGATGATTTCATATGTAAAGAATATTTGTAATAATTTTCCACATAACACCATGGTTTTTTTCCCTAGTTTTAACATTATGTCTATGTTTAGAAATAATGAGAATCTGTCAAATTTTGATAGATGTGTATTATATGAAGAGCAGAGAATGTCTCAATCTGCTCTAATGGATCTTGTATCTGATTTTAAAGAACATGGAAATAACAACTCTGATGGTGCAGCACTTTTTAGTGTGATGGGCGGAAGAATAAGTGAAGGAATGGATTTTCCAGCTGAAGAACTTGAAATTGCTTTGATTGTGGGAATTCCTTATCCAAAACCAACTGCTAGACAGCGTGCTCTCCAGCAGTATTATGATATTAAATTTAGAAAAGGATGGGAATATATTGTTGAAGCACCAACAGCAAGAAAGCTTCTTCAGTCGATAGGAAGATTAATTCGTGATGAAAAAGATAGAGGAGTTGCTGTAATCCTTGATAAAAGAGCCCCACGTTTTAAAAAATATATAAAGGATTTAAAGGAATCAAAAGACCTGTTTAATGAAATCAAGACTTTTATGAAAAATTAAAAGTTAGTCTTCACCAACATACATAGGTCTTTTCTGTCCTCGCTCTGAATCCCATATAAATGCCCAGTCTTCCTCAACATTTTTTCTTCCATCTTCAATAATCTGCATGAAGTTTTTAACCTGTGAATCCATCATATCAGCAGCATGAACTATCATTGCTTCAACAGTTTTTGGCATACGTGGACTTCCAAACTCGTATTTACCATGGTGACTTAATATTATATGACAAATCTTATTTTCAATTTCACTATCAAATGATCCCTTGTCTTTTCTTATTTCATCAATTTTTTCGCGTATCCATCGGTCGCCCATTACAATATGGCCAATGAAGTTTCCCTTATCAGTTTTATCTATTGCTGCAGTTGCTCTGTATTCTTTTAGTTTTCCAATATCATGTAAAATAGCACCAGCAATAACCATATCTCTATCCGCGTTTTTATACATCTCACAGATATTTTCACAGAGTCTAGCAACTCCCAAAGTATGCTCTAGATTGCCGCCTACATAGTTGTGATGATGGGTGATTGCTGAAGGGCTTTTTTGGAATTTTTCTTTGAATTCTTTATCTTTAAAAAAACTATTAACCAAGTTTCTTAAATCATTGTTTTCAATTGATTTTATGTATTTTTCAATTTTCTTAGTATAACCTATTATCTTTTCATCATCAAGAGTTGGAAGAAAATCTTTTATTTCATATTCACCAGGGCTGCACCGTCTTAACCCACCTGCTTTTTCACTTACTGATACCTGCATGTTATCATTATATATCTCAACATTACCCTGTCTTATCTGTATTACATCTCCAACCCTAAAACTATCATATAATCTTTTTACACGATCCTTATTGTCTCCGCCCCAGAATTTTACACTTACTTCACCTGTTTTATCATTGACAATAAGATTGAACCATGTACCCCTCTTGTAGGGTCTTGGAGGGTTTTTTATTTTTACTGCAAAAAAATCGTTTAAAGTATCTCCTTCTTTTAAATCTTCAATGAACTGCTCTTTTTTTCTTTTACCTGTATCTGTTTTAATCATTGTTTGTCCTTCTTCTTTATTTTTATCATAATTGTAAAGATCTGACATTTAATTTATCCCCCTAGGAATTTAACCTAAGATTTTTAAATCTAACTTACAACTTTTTGATATATACCTTTTTCCTTATAATATGTATCAAAAAAACCTATGTTTGTTATGAAATAAGGTAATTTATACTTTCGGTGTGTATTTCTTACCTTCTTTCACCATAATTGTATCTATATCTAATTTTTTAAATAACTTGGGTTTTTCAGTGTGAATTGGATAGAGTTTTTTCGGGTTAATCTCCTTAATCATTTCCATTAAGTCATAGCCATTTATATGTCCAGAACAATGAGATTGTACAAAATTCATATTAAAATGCATTATCCAGTTGACCATACGTTCATATGATATTTCCATTTCTTCATTAAATGGTTCAGATAGTGAATGCACATAAACTCCTTTTTCTGGCTTCAAATCAATTAGAGTATTTAGATACCAAAAATTCAAAACAAGAATGTAGTCTTGTGGTTTTTTTCTTATCTCTTCAGCTGTTTTAATATTTGGATAATTTAGTCTTTTTTTGATATAATAATCTGTGTAGTCTTTATCTATATAAGTCCCTGTCATTCTTTTAGGTTTTAAAATACTAATATTTTCATCTCTACTATCAGGTGATCTTAATTTTTTATCTTTGTGGTATCTTTCCAGGTAACATGCATGTTTGAAACTTATTACGAGTTTTCTATTAAGAGATTTAGCAATATTATAAAATGTAGTGAATCGATCTACGTCTTTAAAATTAAAATCAACAATAGATAGATTCTTATTTTTTTCAAGTTTTTTCTTGGATTTATCAAAAACTTTGTCTTCACTTTCATCTGTTTTACCTGAGTCAACACGAGTTCCCTCAGTAATCATAGCTATCGGCCTTTCTTCTTTTGCTTTCTTGATAAAATCTTTTGTAAGATGACTATGTCTTCCATGTAATCTAAGATCACCCGTATATATGACAGGGCCTTCAGATGTGTGAATTATAAAACCGTAGGCTCCTGGAACTGAGTGATCAGTATGTACCGGCTCAATTTCTAGATCATCAATTTTTATTTTGTCTTTTGTTCTAAAAGTATTGATTTTTCTTTTTATTGGTGGATCTCTGTAGTTTTTTCTGTACGCTGGTCTTTTTTTAAAATCTAAAACTTCGTTTTCAATCTCACGTCGGCTTTGTTCTTTTACTGCTTCAAGGATATATTTGCATGTTTTTCCGCAATATATTGGAATATCTCTATGTAGAAAAGAAATATAATTTGCATGATCTGCATGGGCATGAGATAAAAACACACCTTGAACTTCTGGTGACTCTGGTTTTATACCTTGGTGTTTCAGTAGATCTTCTCTATATATTCCACCTATATTTGGAATCAGGTTTAACTCTAGAAAATCACCTATTCCATTTGCAGATCTAGGTGTTAAAAATTCCTCGAAATATTTTTCTCTTCTACCAAAGCTCATTCCAAAATCAAGAAATATTTTTGTATCTCCATCTTCAAGAAGTGTTTTATTTCCACCTATTTCTTCTATTCCGCCGTAAAATGTTAGTTTTACCAGTTTATCACCGTGTATTCAAAAGAAGATTAAGCTTGAATATAAAGTTTATTGAATAAAATGTAACAAAAAAGAATAAAGAATGTATTATTTTTTATCTTTAGCTAGTTCCCTAGCACGAGTACCTACAACAAAAAGTTTAGCTATAAAAGAAATTTCTTTTGCTTCTTCTTTATCTGTTACTTGACCTACGATCAACATTATTATCAAAATAAATGTTATTTTGCCCCTTTTAAACTGTTGTTGTACAAATGTATCCCTTTTTGAGGGAGAATACTATTTTAATTTGTGATAATTGGATTATTTTCATTAACCGTTGGGATAATAATTGGTGTAAAAAGTTTTTTTGACTTAAGTTCTATAAATAATCTGATTATAAAATTATTATTTTGTTTAATTATTTCGATTTTACAATCTTTTATTTCTTTTAACATTTTTTTATTTAGTTTTATTTTTTCTTTTACAAGGGATTTAAGAATTTTTGTTGCGTTTGTGATTTCAATTGCAGTTAATTGTTTTTTGCTATTGAAATCTATCACTATATCATTTAATTCAATACTTGCCTTTGATTTAGATTTAGAATTATATAAAAATAAATTATCGTTTTCCGAGTCATAATCAAAATTAAATTTCCTTATCATTTTTTACCTCTATTAATTAATTTTCTTATATACTTTATGTTGCCATTTTCTATTAATCTTAATTGCGGTTACTACAATTATTTTTTCTTTAATTACTAAGATATATCTATGGCAGAGATTTTTGCTATAATCAAAATAACAGTCGTATTTTTCTTCACCTATCCGTTTAGAACTTTGCTTAAAAGCATATTTTAGCCTTATTGGATTTGTTATGTTTCTTTTAATTTCTTCTATTTTAAGCTGTCTTTGTTTTATTCTAATAAGTGCATGTTTACTAATTACAATGTCTTTTTTTGAAAATTTTTCCAATCTATTAATAATAATCTCACTGTAATTTTTCATTCTATCCAAAATTTTATTACTTTTATAAAAATCAAATGTTTTTATTTATAGCAAATATTTCAAAAAATGTTATAATCCAAATGAATCAATAGAAATGATTAAAAACTATACCTCTATTAGCTGACTGCAAGGTTGTCGTAAAAATGACTGAAATAAATATAAGCGACATGCTTGCAAATTATGATAAGAAAGATCTGACTATATGTACTGTTTGTAGCCATTCTTCTCTTCAAATTTTTAATGGAGCTAAAAAAGAGGGGTTTAAAACACTTGGTATTGTAGTTGGTGAAAAAAGAAAAAAGATGTATGATGCTTTTCCACTTGGAAAACCAGATGATTTTTTAGTTGTAAAAGATTACAAGGAGATTTTAAATCATACAAAAGAGTTACGTAAAAAAAATGTAATTGTTATACCTCACGGCAGCTTTGTTGAATATTTAGGTGCAAAAAATTTTTTAAAACTTGACCTTCCAACATTTGGAAACCGCGATGTTCTTCTTTGGGAATCAGATAGAGATAAGGAAAGAAAGTGGCTTGAAGCATCTGGCCTTACTATGCCAAAAGAAGTAAAAGACCCACATTATATCGAGCAGCCTGTAATAGTCAAGTATCATGGTGCTAAGGGCGGTAAAGGCTTTTTTATTGCAAAGACCTATGAAGAATTCAAAAAACGTATTGATAAAAGAAAATCGTATACCATTCAAGAGTTTGTGATGGGAACCCGTTATTATCTTCATTATTTTTATTCACCTATAAAAAATGATGCATATAAGGTAAAAAAAGGAAGTATTCAACTTCTATCTATGGATAGACGTGATGAAACAACTATTGATGAAGTACAGCGAATTGGAAGTATTTCTGAATTGGAAGAATTAGGTATTCATCCTACTTTTGTTGTGACTGGAAATATCCCTATTGTTATGCGCGAATCTCTTCTTCCAAAGGTTTTTGATATGGGGAAATCTGTTGTTGAAAAATCACTTGATCTTTTTGGAGGGATAATTGGTAGTTTTTGCCTTGAAACGGTTGTAACTGAAAACCTTGAATTTAAGGTATTTGAAATATCCGCTAGAATTGTAGCTGGAACTAATCCCTATGTTTCAGGTTCACCTTATTCTGAACTTATCCAACCTGATCTTTCTACAGGTAGACGAATTGCTCAAGAAATAAAATATGCCAATGAAACTGATAAACTTAAATCTATTCTAAGCTAATTTTTTAGGATTAAAGTTTTATATATAAAAAATATTTCTTTTATATAGATGGGATAGAAGAATTTCAAATTTAGTTGTATAAAATCTAACTTTTGTAATGCAACTATAAAATAAAATTCTTTATCGGATGTACTCTATATGAAAAAAAAAATTAGTATCACGATAAAATTTATCTTCCTAGCTACAATATTTTTAGTTTTAATTACAGTTAGCTTACTATCAAATCTTTTCTTTGATACAAATGCTTATTTAGAAAAAAATATAAGTGATAAAGTAGACTTATATGGAGATTTATTTGATTCTTATTTTGGAAATCTTTCTAGGCTTTCTAATGATAACTACACCGATAATATAACTAAATCTTTTATAAAAAAAAATAATGATATTGTTTTAAGTTTAGATATTGCGATAATTGATGGGAACACCATTCCTTCTAGACTTATTATTGTTGAATCTGATAATCCAGAAAAAATCAACAGTACACCTTCACATTTGGATTTACATCTTGAAGCTTTAGATTCTTTTCGTCTGGTCTATGAAAAAATTAAAGGTACAAATAACTACGTTGTAGTCGAACCTATTTATTCTGAGGAGGTCAATGGATATATTGGTACTTATGAAATGATAATTAGTTTAGAATCTGATATTAATACTCTTGAAACATATAGAAATAACACAATAAATACAGCAATTTTCTCTTTTTTAGTTTTAATTATTGGGTCAATACTTATTGTATATGCCCTTATTCAAAAGCCTTTATCAAAATTAAAATTAGCAACAATTAAGCTTGGAAAAGGCAATCTTGATACTCGTGTAAATATTAAGTCAAGGGATGAATTTGGGGACCTTTCAGATACTTTTAATAAAATGGCTGAAGATATAAAGAAATCTCAAAATAAAATCGAAGAATACAATCGTATTCTTGAAAAACTTCTTGAGCAAAAAGATGAATTCATCGGCCAGCTCGGCCATGACCTCAAAAACCCGATGCAGCCGCTTGTAGGGCTTCTACCTATTTTAATTGAAAAAGAAAAAGACCCTGAAAATAAAGAGATGCTTGAAGTAATGAATGCTAATGTTGAATACATGCAGGATCTAATTTTTGATACATTGAAACTAGCTAAACTACGATCAGA
>CAZKQS010000031.1:0-4568 GCA_964554985.1 uncultured Thermoplasmatales archaeon
TACATCTAGTAGTTGTTTTGGAAGAATTGTTCTACTTGAAATTCCAAAAATTGGCGATAAGAAAAATGCCAGATTTCTTGGTAAGTGGCATAGGACAATTGAAATAAATGAATTTAAAGATTCTTTAAATAAATCAAAAAAAGGTCAATTATGGCTTCTTGCACAAGCACCTATTCTTCACATTTTTTCAAAGGACTTAGAATCTGGTGATAAACTTGTTAAAAAGGCGGTCTCATGTGGATTTAAAAACAGTGGGTTTAGAAGTATATCAAAAAATATAGTAATAGAAATTACTAGCACCGAAAGATTGGATTGTCCGGTCGGCTATGATAAAAATTTGTATTGTGATGAAAAATATTTAAAACTTTTAGTTGAAATTGCAAATAATATAATTAAAAAATCTTCAAAAAAACTAGAAAAACTTGTAGAAAAACTATAGTTTTCTTTTTTATTATATAATTAGAAATATTTAAATACCTATAAATTAACATTTTTTAAAGGCAACTAAAATGAAGAAATTAAATCTAATAAAAACGGTGTTTTCTTTTTGGGTGTTACTCGTAGTTTTATCTGTCTCCTGGTTTACTTACATTTTTTATAATAACTTAAATTTAATTTTTGAGAGTTATATTGTACTTTTTGCAATTGCTGTTGCATCGATTAGTTTTGTTTTATCTATCTCATTTATTTCAATTATGATAGTTGATCTATTAAAAGAAATGAAAATTGAAAAACAAAAGCAAAAAGACGTAAATGATGTATATAGATATAATCAGGTTGTTGAACCCCCTTCAATTTATAACTAGTTTTTTAATATTTCAATTTTTCAAATCACTTTCCGTCAATTATTTTCTTACACGTTTATCTCTGTAAATGCTATATCCACCTAAAACTAATAAAAAACCAATTACTGTTACTAATAAAACTCCAATTACAACTGCTGTATTTGACGGAATTCCAAAATCAAATAAAATTGCAATTAATGCAATTGCACCTATTGTTAAAAAGGGTATACCGACAATAAATGAACCTAATGCAAGATGTTCTCCAATTGCTTTTCCACCTTGAATTCCAGATTCACTTAAATATTCATCTGACATTATAACAGTATTATCTTCTTTTAATGAATCTTTACTCATATCCTTTCACCACTCTTATACAAGCTAATAATTGTTTGTTTATTTATAATATGTACTATCCATTATGAGAGGAAAATCAATAAATTAAACAAAAAATATTTTTTGGCAGTGTTTTAACTACAATACTCTCTATTAACCCAAGCATTCTTTGGTATCTTCTTGTAAATTTCGAAAGGGTCTTTTTCTTGTTTTTTATATGCTACTTTTTTAATTTCCTTGTCATTAAAAGACCAGTAATATCTTCTTATCATCTTACCTTCTTCTTTGGTTACTTCTCTTCTCTGTTTTAAAATTTTTTCTCTTTGAAGTTCATAAAATAGAGCTCTTGCATGTTTATCCATTGGCATATCTTCGATTTCTTTTTTTCCATCAAATATTTCTTCTACAGTTTTGGCTAGAGCCTTTGCATCCTCTTTTTCCATTTCAAAACAGTTTTTTAAGGCTTTTACTAGTAAACGTTTCATAATTATATTCCTCACTGAATATAGTTTTCTCTTTCTCCTTATTAAACAGTTATTGTACATCTCTATCCGAACGTATTTACAATTATTACCAGAATTTTTTTCTCCGAATATTTTAAATCATAAATCTATATACCAAATGCTTGAAAAAAGAGTTAAAATTAATTTGTATTGGCGGAGGTTGAAAAATATGGCTCATGAAAGATTGTATATACCAGGTCCTACTGAAGTTAGAAAAGAAGTAATTGAAGCAATGAATGATTGGATGATAGGTCATAGATCAGGCGATATGACAGATCTATATACAACAATCACTGAAGACACTCAAAAATTTTTAGATACAAAAAACGATGTAATTATTCTTTCAGCATCTGGAACTGCCTTTATGGAAAGTTCAGTTATGGATTGTGTGGATAAAGACGTACTTTGCTCAACGTGTGGGAGTTTTTCTAAAAGACAAGCCGATATTGCAAATAGACTTGGAAAAAATGTTGATACACTTGATTATGAGTGGGGAAAAGCAGTAAAACCAGAAGATGTAAGAAAAGCTCTTGAAAGAAAGAAATATGATGCTTTTACCTGTGTTATGAATGAAACATCTACAGGTGTTAGAAATCCTATCGAAGAAATTGGAAAGGTTATGAAAGATTTTCCTGATACATTGTTTATTGTTGATGCAATATCTTGCCTTGGTGGAGATTATATAGATATTGAAAAAAACAACATTGATGTAATTTTTGCTTCAGTTCAAAAAGCATTTGCAATGCCGCCGGGACTTTCAGTTTGTGTAGTAAATGACAAAGCATATGAGAAAAGTAGTAACACTAAATCTGGTCTTTGGTATGCTGGATTTAAAAGAAATATTGATTATTATAAAAAGAAAGGACAAACCTCTTCCACACCAGCAATATCTTTGATGTATGCATATAGAACCCAAATGAAACATATGCTAAAAGAGGGCCATATTAATAGATCAGATAGGCATAAAAAAATGGCTGAATACACACAAAACTGGGCTAGAGATCATTTTGATATGTTTCCTGAGAAAGGTTATTATTCTCAAACAGTGAGTACAATTAAAAATACTAAGGGAATAAATATTGCAGATCTTAGAAAAAAAATTAGTGAAAAATATAACTTTGTTTTTGCAAATGGTTACGGTAAACAATTAAAAGAAAAGACTTTTAGAATAGGTCATATGGGTGATCACACAGTTGAAACAATAAAAGAATTAACAGATGCTATTGAAGATGTAGCAAATCTGTAATTCCTTTTTTTACATATTGACATTTTTCCACATTACCTTTAAATATTGTTATTGATAGACAATATCATGGTAGGTGGAAAGGAAATATGATGAAGAGAATAATGGTAGTTGATGATGAACCAGATGTTCTTCTCTCACTAAAAACATTACTAGAAAGACAAAATTTTGATGTAGTAACAGTTTCAAACGGTCAAGAATGCTTAAAAGAACTAAAAAAAGGATTCAAAGGAATAATCTTGATGGATCTAATGATGCCAGGAATGGACGGATGGGAAACAATCAACAGAATTGTTAAAGATGGATACATAACTGATGTGGCAATATCAATAATAACAGGTAAAGGGACAAAAAACTATGAAAAGATGAGTATACTTGGCTCTTATATTTTTGATTATTTAGCAAAGCCACTTGATGTTGAGACTTTAATTTCAAGTGTAGAGGAATGTAAAAAATATCTTTATTCAAGAAATAATTAAGATTGATCTTCTTTCCTCTCTTCTTCTATTTTTTTGTAATAATTACAAAATGACATAATGTCAAAATGGTTTTTTTCCAGATTATTCTTAAATACAAAAAAACATCTTCATGGTTTTAACATCCCATCCTAGAGTAAATGGGCCTGGATAATAAAATTGGTTTAAAACATCATTTTAAAATAGCACCAATTTACCTGCTTTTCAAATTCCAGGCCCAATTTTTACCTCAAAAAATTAAAAATCATCCAAGGTTTTTGTTTTTTTCAAATTTTCATATCTTTTTATTGTGTTCCAAGAATGACGGACTTCTGAAGGAAATTTACCATATTTCTTAAACCATGATCTAAGAAATCTCACTGTTATTGGATCAGCAGGATACCCGCTCCCCATAGGAATGCCTAACTTTTTCTCAAGTTTGAAAGCAATATTTTGAATCTCCTCATCTCTTCTAATTTTAGCTAGAATCGATGCAGCACCAACGACTGGGTAGATATCATCAGCTTTATGTTTTGAAATAATCTCAGGTTTAAAAGACAAATTTTTTAAAATATTTTCTTTAAATCTTATTTCATCAGTGTCAGCTGAATCAACGTAACATAGATTTGGTTTTATCTTTTTTATAACTTTACTAAAAGCATTTACCTCTATTTCATTAAGATTCATCACTTTTCTCATATCATCAATATCTTTAGCTGGGATTACTAGTATCTCATAGTCAACAGCAAGTTTTTTTATTTTTTTTGCTAAGTATTCTCTTCTTCTAGGTGATAACTTTTTAGAGTCTCTTATCTTATTTTTAACAAGTTTAGAATTGTCATTTACTTTTACTGCACCTACAACAAGTGGGCCGATTACAGGTCCTCTGGGCAAATAAAAGATACTTATTTTTCTCTTTTATTTTCTACCCGCCTCATCGACCCCGGTAATTAGTTTTTTCACAATATAATCACTCCAATTAGGTTTAAACTTTTTTTATTGTATATATCTAAGGTAAAAAGATGTTGCGGAAAATTTAGATAGACAAATCTTTAAAACCTTATTTTATTCAATCATAAGATTTATTGCCGATGTAGCTCAGCTGGCTGGAGCGGCTGATTCGTAATCAGCAGGTCAGGGGTTCAAATCCCCTCATCGGCTTATTGTAAGTTATATATAACCGAAAGATATATTAATAATACAATATTATATAATAAAAGAAATTTATATTTGGGGGACTAAATAATAT
>CAZKQS010000031.1:4578-10584 GCA_964554985.1 uncultured Thermoplasmatales archaeon
GGATTATGGCGATTTTTTTAATAGTTTCTACCTTGAATGGTTTAAATACGATTTCTGCTGATGTACCCACTTCTACAGATTTTTGTACTGATGTAGGAGAGAATATGGAAAATTATAGTATCATTTTAAATAAGACAGTTAGAGTAGATGATACACAGCCTTGGATGGATAGTGTTGATATTTATCTAGGTGAAAGAGTTGATTTTAAAATAAAGTTAACGAATGATGGGGATGAAGGGACGTTAGATATTGATACAATGTATGTTCAAGATTTCCTTCCAGCAAATTTAGAATATATAACTGGTTCAGCAACTGTAAATCCATGTAAAGAGACAAATCATCACCTTGAATGGAAATTTGATGAGAATTTAGGTATTGGAGAAAGTTTTGAGATTGTTTTTTCAGCAGAAGCAGTAATTGAGGTAAATTCAGAAAATTTTGCAAGTGTTGTATGTTGTAAGGAACATGATTGGCCTAAAGATAATGATACAGCAGATGTAAATGTTTTAACATGCGGACCTGAGGTTGAAATTGAAAAAATGGTTTGGAATGGTTGCTACTGGGATGAATCAGCAGAGGTAAATCTTGGTGACACTGTAAGATTTAAGGCAGTAATTTACAATCCATCTAGTTGTTATTTGATGCATTTTAGTGGTATTGTATTTGATAAACTTCCAGATAATCTTAGATATGTTAATCATAGCTCAACAATATTTCCGGAATGGCACCCAGGTCACCCAGATAATTCTGAAGAGACAGACAAGATATTTGAAGAATATGACTGGGAAAATAACACTGTTATTTGGTACAAACCACCAACTATCATGCCGAAAGAAAATCTTACATTTTACTATAATGCAACAGCTGTTGGATGTGGGTATGGTGAAAATAATTTAACTGCTCACCCGGAAGGTTTTACACCTGTAGATTATCCAGGTGAAGAAATTTCTAATGAAGACGGGTCATATGATGAATCAGATTTAGCATCTGTATATGTAAACTGCAATAATCCCCATATTTCTATTGATAAAAGTGTTGATTGTGGTGTTGTTTGTGCTGGTGAAGATGTTGAATATACCTATGAAGTTAATAATACTGGGGATTGTAACTTGACAGAAGTTGTTGTTTTAGATGATAAGATTCCAGGTGTAGAATATCAGAGCGGAGATGCAAACTCTAATGGTTGGCTTGATATTGATGAAACATGGGTTTATAAAGCAACAACGCAGCTTTGTGAAAATACAACTAATACGGCAACAGTTACTGCTGAAGATGAATTTGGTGTAGTAGTTAGTGCTGAGGATTCAGTTTTTGTTGAAGTAGTTGATTGCTCTTGTAATCCTTCAATATCTGTAGATAAAAAAATATTTTTTGATGGCGAATGGAAAGATACTCTTTATGTTTATTCATATCCTGTTGATGTACAATTTAGAATTATTGTTGAAAACAATGGCACATGTGATCTTGAAAGTTTGGTAATTAAAGATGTTATCGAATGTGGAATAGAAGAAGTTAGGGATTTTTCTATTTCACCTGATGAAATAGATGGTGATCATATCTACTGGTATTATGATAGTATATTTACACCAGGTGAACAAATTATTATTTATTTCAATGCAACAATTTATGTCGATAGTGAAAATAATGTTTACGTAGATGCTGATTCAACCTATGATGGTACTCATGTATCAGACCATGATTCTGCAGAAATTTTTATATGTGGTAGTGAATGGGATAGGTCAAGTATTCAAGTAACTGGTGAATGTGTTTGTCCAGATGCTGTATTTACAATTACTAATACTGGTGAACCAGGTGAAGGAGATATGGATGGACAAAGCGAATACAGAATTTATAGAAATGATGTTTTAGAAGAAACCCACAATTTTCAGTTAGCTGGTGGTGAAAGCCTTTTTGTAACAGTTGCAGCAGACTGTGACACAATTAGACTAGAAGCAGATCAAAGACCAGGACACCCTGGTTCAAGTCAACCTCAAGAAACAATTGAGAACTGCGGATGTGTTCAGGATGATCCAGATTTAGAAATTGAGGTCAATGCAGGTTTTAATATCGGTAAATTAAATGCACATGTTAAAAACAATAAAGATGTTGAATTAAATAGTGTGAATTGGGATATTAATATTAAAAACCGAGCCATTTTCAAAAAAACTGATTTGAACTTTAATGGAATTATTGATAAACTTGAGCCAAAAGAAGAAACAACAATTAATACTGATTCAGTGAATTGTTTTGGAATAATAGATATTAATCTTAAAGCTACAGCTTCTGGTTTAGATCCAGTTACAAAAAATACAGTTGGATTTGTGATAGGAAATATAATAATAGTTTTATCATCTTAAAAATAAAATAAATCTAATATTTTTTTACTTTTTACATCTTTTACAAATACCTAGTCTTACACTCCAATAATTTTTACCAAGTACTCCGAATCTTTGTTTGCATATACTACAGATCATATACTATGTCACCTTCTTTAAAGTAGTCAATTAAAATGTTTATATTTTTTATTTAAAATTGTTTATTGTACAAGTGTTACCAAAAATAAGATTTTAACTTGATTTGTTAATAATATTTTCTATTCTGTTCTTTAAATCAGATATATCAAAAGGTTTAACTATATAATCCTCGGCAGATAGATTACCCATGCCAATACTCATCGTATCTCCCTTTGCAGTAAGAAAAATAATTGGTACATCTGAGTATTTTTCAGATTCTTTTATCCTTGCTGCTACATCCCATCCAGACAATTCAGGCATCATGATATCAAGTACTATTAGATCAGGAGATGCATCTAAATTTTCTAATTTTTCGATACATTCCTTTCCACAATTTGCTTTTATTACTTTATATCCACTTGACTCAAGGACTTGACCTAATGTAAAAAGAATATCTGGTTCATCATCGACAATAAGTATTGTTTTACTCATCCTTCCTCCTTATCTTCAAGTATCTTGTCGACTCTATTTAATAAGGTATCTTTGTCAAAAGGTTTCATAATGTAATCTGCAAGTCCCTCATCAATTAATACCTGTTTTCTTTTCTCAGATATTTCAAGTACACTCATAAAAGCAACTTTAACATCTGTAGTTTTTTTATTGATCCTGTTAAATACGTCCCATCCACTCATCCCAGGCATCATAATATCTAAAAGAACTAAGTTAACATCCTCTTTTTCAAGGAGTCTTAAACATTCCTCACCGCTATGTGCTGTTACAACATTGTATCCTCCAAGTTCAAGAACAGTCCTTGTTAAATCTACAATATCTGGCTCGTTATCTACAACCATTATTTTTTTCATTATATCTCAACTCACCAATTTTTTAATCCAAATTTATATTTGTAATATAATATCTTATATATTAACAACATGTTTTTAAGTATATGTTTTTTTCATCTTATGAAAATAAGTAAATCATATAAAATTTATTGTCTATTACAAAAAAAGATTAGGGAGGCTTATTTATTGTAAAGAGCAATAATTCAAAAATTTCAATATTGGATAAATTATTTGCACATTTAGAGACTTGGCGTCCTTATACTGTTATTTGGTGCGGCCTAGTAAGCCTTGCTGGATCATGCTTGATAAATAACGGTCTTCCAGAACCTAAAATATGGATTATAGCCCTTTTTATTCCAATGATGGGATGGATAGCTGGGCTTTATCTATCTGATTTTTTAGATAGAAAACTTGATTATATAGAAAAACCGCACAGGCCAATTCCCTCAGGTAGAATTTACCCCTATGAAGCACTTTTTGTTGGAGCAATATTTGCTGGAGCTGGTCTAGTGGCATCAGTTTATTTAGGCCTTTACAACTTAGTTATGGTTTTTGTTGTAGCATTCTTAGTTTTATCCTATGCTAAATTTACTAAATCAAGAGGGATATTTGGAAATATTAACCGCGGAATGGTAACTGTAGCTGCCTTTTTTTACGGGGTTTTTTCAATAAGTCCAGCAATTTCTCAAATACCTATCTACATATGGCTTTTGTCTCTAGTTTTTTTATTTCATGACACTAACAGTAATCTAGTTGGTGCAATACGCGATATGAAAGGAGATAAAGAAGGGGGATATAGCACAGTACCTGTTAAATTTGGACTTAAAAATTCAATCATTATATCTTTTATCTTAACAGTTATATGGTTATCACTTACTTTTTTCTTATCTTATAGATACAATTTTTTAAAAATCGAGTTCTATCTATTAATGGTAATCGATCTTATACTTGTAGTAACATTATATATCTATCTGATTACTTCTATCAAGGTATATAATAGGCGAAAAGCGCTAAGATTCCATGAGTTTTTTGTAATAGAAAGAATAACCCTTGCATCTGCTTTAATTATTGGTGTTACAAATATTGTTTTTGGCCTAATGGTTTATGTGTTTTCTTTGATTGTAACCCAGACTTCACAATATTTCTTAAGATATAGATACGAATTTAAAGGTGAAAAATAGATGAAAATCATTGTTACTGGTGCATCTGGATTCATTGGAGGTAAGCTTGTTAAAAGGCTTAAAAAAGAAGATCACAAAATTATTTCTTTTATTCACAAAAATGAACCAAAAGAAAAGATTAAAGATGTAAAGTATAAAAAATGTGATATTACTGATAAAAAATCAGTTAAAAAAGCATTTGAAAATTGTGACTGTGTTTTTCACTGTGCTGCATATGTAAAAGACTACGGACCAAAAGATCTTTTTTATAAAATAAACTATGAAGGAACAAAAAATATTTATGAAGAATCAAAAAAATATAACGTTAAAAAATTTATTTTTTTAAGCCATATTAAATATGAATCAGCTAAAAAACTAAGTATGTATACAAAAACAAAAATGCTAACTGAAAAATTCTTACTTGAAAAATTTAAAAGAAATAAGTTTCCTGTAACAATTATCAGACCTGGAAATGTTTATGGGCCCGGTGCAACAACCTGGGTTTTAAGACCAATTGAGTCAATAAAAAAAAATAAAATTAGTTTAATTGATAATGGAGAGGGGATTTTTCTTCACACTTATATTGACAATTTAATTGATGCGCTCGTATCTGTTTTAAAAAATGATGTTAAAGGTGAAGTTATAAATATAACAGATGGAGAAAATAATCATAAATGGGGCAAGTATCTAAATCAGTTATCAAAAATGTGTGGTAAAGGCAAAATTAATAGAAATCTATCTAAAAGACAGGCTATGATTATTGCAAAAATGATGCTATTTTTAAATAAAATCTTTAGAATTAAACCATGGGTTACACCAATGGCAGTAAATATTTTTACAAATAAAGAAAAATTTGGAATTTCTAAAGCAAGAAATTTACTTGATTACAATCCTAAAATAAAATATGAAAAGGGTATTTCAAATGTCGAAAAATGGCTTAAAAAAGAAGGTTACATATGAATAAAAAAAATAGCTTTTTATTCAACTTTTTGAAAAAATTCAACAAAAATTTTGATATGGATAAATTAAAATTTTTTTCAGCAATTATTTTTATAATTTTCGAAAAAACAGTTGTAAACCTTGACAGGCTTATTTTTTTGTATCTTCGTTTTTATGAAAAAATGGTATCTGATGAGATAAAAATCGCAGGTATATCTAAGGATAATAATGTGGTTCATATCGGTAGTGGATCCGTTCCAGCAACATTAATTCTAATTTCAAAAAAAACTAGTGCAAAAGTAACTGGTGTTGAAATTGACAAAAAATCAATTGAAAAATCAAAAAAGATACTTAAAAAACATTACAAAAATTTAGATATAAAAACAATCAATAAAGATGGTGCTGATTTTGATTATAAAAATTATAATTTGATATTAATTTCAGATGGAGTTATAAATCTGAATCAAATTCTAAAAAATATTTCAAAATCAGTTGATAAAAAAACCCAAATTATTTTTAGAAAAACAATTTCAGATAAAGAAAATTTTAGATTTGAAGATGATTATCTCAAAAATAATCTTAAAATTTTAAAAATTAAAACTCATAAGTCAT
>CAZKQS010000032.1:0-10510 GCA_964554985.1 uncultured Thermoplasmatales archaeon
AATGGGGGTTAAAAATATGAAAAAGACAATAGTACTTGGTGTAGGAAACCCAATTTTAAAAGATGACGGCGTTGGGATACATGTCGCTGAAGAATTAAAGAAACAAATAAAAAGATCTGATGTAACAATTGATACAGCTTTTACTGGTGGTATGAACCTTCTTGATTTAATGGTCGATCATGATAGAGCAATATTAATTGATGCAGTGAAAAGAAAAGATAAAAAACATGGTGATGTAGAATTACTTCCTTTTGAAGAACTATCTGCGTTTCATACTAATAATCCTCATGATCTATCTCTTCCAAAAGCAATAGAAATGAGAAAAAAACTAGGTGATACAAAGATACCTAAGAATATAAGCTTAATTGGAATAAATATTGGAGAATTACCAAATGAATTTGGGGAAAATCTGAGTTCTGAAATTTTAGAATCAGTGCCAAAGGCAGTTAAACTTGCTAAAAGAGAGGTGGAAAGAAAATATGACTGATTTTGAACCAAACATAATTGGTTTTTTATGCAACTGGTGCAGCTATGCAGGAGCTGACTTGGCTGGGACTAGTAGGCTGAAATATCCAGCTAACATAAAAACAATTAGAGTAATGTGCTCAGGTAGAATTGATCCTGTATATGTTTTAGAGGCTCTTAAAAAAGGTGCTGATGGAGTACTTATTGCTGGCTGCCACCCTGGTGATTGTCATTATCAGTCTGGAAACTACAAGGCAAATAGAAGAATTAAACTATTAAAAAAAATGGTAGAGGAACTTGGAATTGAACCAGAAAGAATCCGCTTTGAATATGTTTCAGCATCTGAAGGAAAAAAGTTTTCAGATCTAGTAAATGAAATGACTGAAGAAATTAGAAAACTTGGTCCTAATCCACTTACACTTGTAAAGGAATAAATTATAAATTTTTTTTAATGGGTTTTAATCCATTTGATTATTTCATTATTAAAATCTTTTAGCCAGATATGGCCTTTTGATTCATCAAATAATTTTGTCGTATTTATATTACTCTTGTTTAAATCATAATAATAACTCTCTGATCCCTTTGTTGGAACAATCATATCTTTTTCACCGTGAATTAAAAGAGCAGGAGGGTGAAAACTTGGGATATTAAACCCTTTTGAAAAATTAAAAACGGGTCCTTTGTTTGTAATATCTATACTATTTGCATTACAACCTGAGTTTAGTATAACGCCTTTAAATTTATTTCCAATAGATTGAGCAATTCTGCTGCACATAAAAGCACCTGATGAAAAACCAGCAGCATATATATTTTCTGTATCAACTGGTAATAAAGAGTTTTCAAGCCAGCTGATAACACTATTTACATAAGATATATCATTATTTTGTGAAATGTTTTTTTCAAATGAATGCCATCCTCTTGGACCTGGTCTAATAGGTTTTTGTGATTCAAGGCCTATAACAAAAAAATTATTTTCAAGTGCAGATTTTGTAAAAGAAGTTTGAGCATCGCCCCATATGTTAAAACCTAGAAACCATGAAAAAGCATGTTGAACTGCTCCATGAAATAAAAATATAATAGGATATCCATTTTCTGGATTTTCACCTGCTGGTTGTTTATATAAAACAAATCTTTCATCAATAAACTTAATATTAAAACCAAAAACAAAATTTTTTTCAAGAATTCTAATGGTTCGTGAATCAGTTGAAATAGATTTGGAAAAATTATTTTTTGACATAGAAAAATTTAAAGAAACTAAAATCGTAAATATGAATACTGCAAAAAATTTTACAAATTTATTATTTATCATGTAAAAAAATAACAAATTTTGTTTATTTATAGATTATTCATATCCAATCTATTTTACAAATTAATTAAGTTTATAATTACATTTGTACATTTGTTAATTTTTTACTGACTTTTTGAAACTATTGGTTTAAAAAAATTTTTTATAAAAAATTTAATAAGCAAAACATGCATTCATAATATAATACTAAGATTTTTGTGGGGGAAGAAATAATGCGAGGTGGAATTAAGTTAATTATAATAATTTTTACAATTTTTTTACTTTTGGTGCCGGCTATTAGTACACAACCATTTAATGAAAAAAATAATTCATCTTTTTTTGAAAGTGATATTTCAATAACTGATGTTCAAGGTGGATTTTTAAGAATAAAAGTTGAAATTAAAAACGAAGGACAAAATGATATTGAAAATCTTAATTGGAATATTTCAGTTTCTGGTGGACGTTTTGATTTAATTAATAAAATGAGCTCTGGAAATATTGAAATTTTAGGACCCGGTGAAACAACTGAAATAAATAGTAAAATGTTGTTTGGTTTAGGTGAAATTACCGTAAAAATTGAATTAGATAACTATGTAAAAACCTTTAAAGGATCAATATTTTTGTTTTATATCACTATAAATCCTTCTCTTACAATAGATTTAGAGACAATAGCAACAGGTCTTAATTCACCAACAACGATGGCACATCTAAAAGAGGGATCAAATAGATTATTTATTACTGACCAGATAGGAAAAATATATATCATAAAAAATAACGATTTTTTGCAAGAACCTTTTTTAGATATATCAGATAAATTAGTAAACCTTGATCCAACTTATGATGAAAGAGGTCTTTTAGGTTTAGTTTTCCATCCAGATTATATTAATAATGGTCGATTTTTTGTTTACTATACTGCTCCTACAGAAAATGAAAATGTAGATAACGTGTGCATCCTCGCAGAATATACTGTTTCTACAATTGATCCAGATAAAGCAGATAAAGAATCGGAAAGAATAATTTTAAGAATTGACCAACCAGAAGCGAATCATAATGGAGGGCATCTTGAATTTGGTACAGATGGTTTTCTTTATGTCGGTGTTGGTGATGGGGGTGGGGCAGGTGATAAGCATGGCGAGATAGGAAACGGGCAAAACATCTCGACATTACTTGGAACTATTTTAAGAATAGATGTAGATGGAACTCATCCGTATGAAATACCATCTGACAATCCTTTTGTTGGAACAGAGGGCTTAGATGAGATTTATGCCTATGGTCTTAGAAATCCCTGGCGTTTTTCATTTGATAAGAAAACAAATCGTTTGTTTGTTGCAGATGTAGGCCAGGATGAATGGGAGGAAATAAACATCATTGAAAAAGGTGGCAACTATGGATGGAGAATACTTGAAGGAACATATGCATATGATTTGGATTTAGCAGATAGTTTAAATATTGATATTGAAACTTTAAAAGAACCAATCCATGAATATAGTCACTCTGTTGGAAGATCAATTTGTGGGGGTTATGTATATAGAGGTGAAGACATACCAGACCTAAAGGGTAATTATATTTTTGCTGATTGGAGTACAAGTTTTTTTGTTCCAAATGCTAAACTTTACTATTTAGAAGAATCAGATTTAGGCAAATGGACGCGTTTTAAAATTGAACCAAAAGATGATTTCGATCAATTTATATTGTCACTTGGTGAAGATCAAAGTGGAGAACTATATATTCTTAGTAAATCAAATTTAGG
The DNA here is from genome assembly GCA_964554985.1 of uncultured Thermoplasmatales archaeon. GTDB lineage: Archaea > Thermoplasmatota > E2 > DHVEG-1 > DHVEG-1 > CAYZTD01. The sequence continues at coordinate 3,501 of CAZKQS010000032.1, forward strand.
GCCATCTGGCAATTCAGGGGGAGTGTATAAGATATTAATCTAAATTTTTTAAGGGGGAAAAATATGAAAGAAAAATATTGGCTTATAGCCGTAATATTAGTTGGAGCAGCTTTTTGTTCCATAAACGCAAGTGCTCATCCGCCGCAGGATATGATAATTGAATACGATATAAATACAAATGTTTTAGATGTAACTATAACTCATAACACTCCATCGCCGAGCCTTCACCATATAAATAAAATAGAGGTCTACAAGAATGATATAATAAATATATCTGAGGAATATGATAAACAACAAACAGCTGATACTTTCACTGAAAGCTTTACAATAATTGCAGATATTGGAGATGAAATAAAAGTAATTGCCTATTGTAATATACAAGGGTCGATTACTAGAACTATCATAGCTGAAGATCCTGGTGCTGATAATCCGCCTGTAGTAGAAATTAATAATCCGACAAAAGGGTATTTTCATTTCTCAGGTATACGTCTCTTTCCAACACCTCTAGACATTATAGCTGATACAATGGGTTTTGGAGGTTTTAGACTTAGACCGCTTCAAATATTTACAAATGATGATAAAGATGATAGTAAAGATATAGCTGTTTCAGTTTTCATTGATGATGAAAAACTAGGCGATGCAGAATATAATTCAGAATCAGGTTTTCATGAAATAAAGTGGACTGGTCCATCACTTGGTAAATTTGATTTAAAGGTAATTGCAGAGGATACTTTTGGAAATGTCGCCGAAACTCAGATGGAAGTATGGTATTTCTGTTTTATCCCATAAAAATTTATGATTGAAGAGGAAGAATAATCATGAAAAAAATAAACTTTGTTTGTATATTAATGATCCTAATCTTTTTTACTTTCAGTGTTTCTGCGCATGTACCATATTTTGAGCATACAGATTATTCAGAAGATAGTCCAAGGGTTATTAGAAAGATGGTAGAGCAGTCAAAGGCTTTTTACAGCTGGCTTGAAAAAGACAGTCTGAATAAAAGTGATGACATAGATGTTTTTGAGTTTGAAGTCAGAAATAGGCCAGTTAGAATATATGTTGAAATAATAGTTCCAGTTGTTGAAGGTTATTACGAAGAGTTTGTTCCGTGGTATGCAGTAGTAGGACCGGGTCTTCCAAAATATAATGATCCGCTCCCATTTGATATACCTCAAGGTTATGGCGCTATTGTCATGGAAAATTTTGAACCTGGTGAAGAAAGAGAGCAATTCTTTGAACCATTCGGCGGAAAATCATATTATCAGGGGCCAGTTTTAGATAAAAATGTAACAGAATCAGGTACTTACTATGTGTATACTTGGGATCCATATGAAACAGGTGGCGACTATGTTTTAGTATTTGGTAAAAGAGAAATCTTTGGTCTTTTTGATATCATTAGAGCTTTAGTTTATACACCTATGATTAGGCTTGATATGGAATTACATATCTAGCAATTCTAATCAATATTTTTCTTAATTTTTATTGAATTAATAATGAATTTTACCATATTTATTGAATTAACTGTTTCTTGGTCTGAATCCTCACTAAGTTTCCTTATTAATTCAAAAATATTCCAAACAATATATGGCATTACAAACCATATGCCAGAAGTTATCAGTTTTACTAATACAACATTTTGAAATACATATAAGAATGCTCCAAGGGTTGTTGTTGAAATTACCCAGCCAAATGCTGCGATAATTGTTGCACTGTTTGAGTCAATCAATCCAATTGTAATATTTAGCATCCCTAGCATCATGTTTTTCATCCCTGGTATATAATTTAGAATAGAAGAAGTATTAATCATATTGTATAGTCCTTCTAAAAGCGGATGCTCATCCATATTAAATATTAGGCCAGTTATCATACTACCTACTAGACCAAAGAAAACAGCTTCCATGATCATAACAGCATAGGGGAAAATATCGGTGAACGATATTGCTAAGCCACCATTTATAAAAGCCCATATAATAAATAAAATTAGAAAAATCGTATCGTTATCAATGTTATTTCTATTTGTTAAATATCCGGTATGATTTAGATTTTTAAATGATTTTATATTTGGAAAAAAGTTATTGAAAATCGATTCATTATTAATACCTTCTTCATTTTTTATTGAAATTTTTTTTTCTAATATTTGCTCAAATTTTTTTTCTTTTTCTATTTTTTGAGAATTTTCATTTTTTTTAATCTTAAGTGAATTTACAGTGGGTAAATATATTACTGATAAAATTAAGATTAGAAAAATAAAAAGTGTAATTATCTTTTGTTTAAACATTTTTTATTCCTCCAATTTTAAAAATGGAACAGTCAAGTATTGGTTTACAAAAGGTTCTTGTTGTAATTAAGGCTAATTTGGTATTTTTGAAAATATGCCTCATTTTATTTCCCCCACAAATTTTTACATTATCTATAATAAAATACTACTTTAAAATAATATTGTATGTTTTATGTAACAATTTGATAAGTATTTGTAAATTTTTTCAAAAATTGTTTTTACGATACATTTGATTTTTAATATCCGTCATTTTTAGATGAAGATAGTATTCATTTGATATGCTTAGAGGTTGATTTAAGTTTCCATTTTTAAATTCTTGGTTTAGTTCGTTTTGAATTTGAGTGATAATTTCTTCAGTAGTTTTATCTATTATCCTCTCTATAAGTTCGTCGATTTGAATATTTGATTCGTTGTTATTATACCACTCTATTGCTTCTTTTTTGATTTTATCTTTCATTTGCCTCACCTTCTAAAAGTATGATATGTTTATATTATCAAAAATATATATTTTTTACAAATTAAATTATTAAGTTTAAGATAATGTATTGTTTTAAGTAGTTTTTGTTAGTTTTAAGGTTATTTGTTATAATTTGGAGCATTTTATAAGAAGTTTCATTATTTTTTGTATAAAAAATTTTATATATAAGTTTATGGATAATAATATTTGGTGTGATAAAATATGGTGACAATTTCTCACGTCGTACATAAGTTAGTCGATGAGAAAGTCTACGTCCAAGAGGCTATAGCAAAGGGCATAGCCTCTTATGGATCAGTAGCAAAGCATTTAAAAAGTGAAATAGAAAAAGAACTTCGGAAGGATGTTGCTCACTATGCAATTGTTGCGGCTCTCAGAAGATATTCGGATAAAATAAATTCCAAATTTAAGAATATAAATTTTGATGCAAATAACTCTGAAGTTAATTTAAAAACACATATAATTGATGTGAAACTCCAAAAAAAGCCTTATCTTTTTGATAAACTAAAAAAGATATACGATGTTATTCATTTTGCACAAGGTGATCTACTTCATATAATATATGGAAGAAATTCAGTAAATATAATTACAAATGAACGGTACAAAGAAAAAATAGAAAAATTTCTACAGCATGAAAAAATTTTAAAAATTGATGAAGGTCTTGTAGCTTTGTCTTTTGCAATTGATAAAAGCCTATCAAAAACACCTGGTGTACTATTTCAGATAGTTAGAAATTTTGCTTGGGAAGATATCAATATAATTGATATAATTACAATAGATTTAGAAATAACATTTATTGTAAAAGATAAAAATGCAATTGTTGGATATAAAGCATTACAACAATTGATAGATTGATTTTTTACATCCTAAATACGCCTGGTTTCCAGTCTGGAATCGGTGCATTTAATGATGCAGAAATTCCAAGGCCAAGAACCATACGAGTATCAATTGGATCAATAATTCCATCATCCCAGATTCTTGCTGTACTATAATATGGGCTTCCTTCTTCTTCATATTTATTGAGAATTGGTTTGGTTATTTTTTCTTCTTCTTCTTTTGAAAGTTCCTTGCCTTTACGCCACATCTGATCTTTTTTAACAGTCAATAGAACGTTTGCTGCTTGCTGGCCTCCCATAACACTAATTCTAGCATTTGGCCACATCCAAAGCTGACGTGGTTCATAAGCTCTACCACACATACCGTAATTTCCTGCACCAAAAGATCCAGCAACAATAACTGTAAATTTTGGAACATTAGCTGTAGCAACAGCACTTACCATCTTAGCTCCATCTTTTGCAATACCACCGGATTCATATTTTTTACCGATCATAAAACCAGTAATATTTTGTAAAAAAACAAGTGGTATCTTACGTTGGCAGCACATCTCGATAAAATGAGTTCCTTTCAAAGCAGATTCAGAAAACAGCACTCCATTGTTTGCAAGAATTCCTACAGGGTATCCCATGATTCTTGCAAAACCACATACGATAGTTTGTCCGTAAAGTGCTTTAAACTCATGGAATTTTGAGCCGTCTACTATTCTTGCGATTATTTCTTTAATATCAAAAGGTTTTCTTGGATCTTTAGGAATTATACCATAGATTTCCTTTGGGTCATATGCTGGTTCTTCAGGTTTTTTGATGTCAAGTTTTGTTTTTTCAGGCCTGTTGAGATTTTCGACAATATTTCTTGTAATATTTATTGCCTCTGGATCATCATGGGCGTAGTGATCTGATACACCACTTTTTCTACAGTGTACATCTGCTCCACCAAGTTCTTCAGAGGTAACTTCTTCGCCAGTTGCTGCTTTAACTAGAGGTGGTCCGCCTAAAAAAATTGTTCCAGTTCCCTTTACAATTACGCTTTCATCACTCATTGCTGGAACATATGCCCCACCAGCAGTACAACTCCCCATAACAGATGAAATCTGAGGAATATCCTTTGACGACATTACAGCTTGATTATAAAAAATTCTTCCGAAGTGTTCTCTATCTGGGAATACTTCATCTTGAAGTGGTAAAAATGCACCACCTGAATCAACAAGATATACGCATGGTAGATTATTTTGAATGGCAATTGATTGTGCTCTTAAGTGTTTTTTAACGGTCATTGGAAAATATGTTCCACCTGTAACAGTTGCATCATTTGCAACAATTACTACTTCCCTACCGTGGACTATGCCGATACCTGTGATTATTCCAGCACATGGCGATTTATTCTTATACATATTATATGCGGCAAGTGAGTTAAATTCCATGAAGGGAGTATCAGGGTCAAGAAGAGAATCAATTCTTTCACGGGCAAGCATTTTATTTCTAGATTTATGAAGCTTTCTTTTTTCTTCACCACCGCCCTTTTGTGCAACTGAAATCTTTTCTTTCAAGTCTTTAACTAGTATATCATAATTTTTCAGATTTTCTTTATATTCTTTACCTGAAGTATTAATGTTACTTTCAATAATATCCATATTTTTCCCTCCAAATTTTTATTTAATTTCTGCTGTAATCTGACCAATCTCAATTTGATCATTTTCTTTAAAATTGATTTTTTTTACAGTACCTTTTTTTGGCGCTCTAATAAGATATTCCATCTTCATTGCTTCAATCACCATTAAAACCTGTTCTTTTTTTACTTTGTCGCCTTTTTTTACTTTTACATCTACTACTTTTCCTGAAATAGGTGAGCTCAAATCACCTTCTTCTTTTTTCTTCTTTGATTTTTTCTTTGCGGTTAGTTCTACTGGTTTTACTTTGAAAACATTTCCATCTACAAAAACGAATTTTTCACTATTTCCCTCAGTTATTACAGATTTAATTACCCTTTCGCCTATTTTGATTTTAAGGTGACCTGGTTTTATTTCTTCAGCTTCTAGTTTATATTCGGTATTATCGTAAGTTACAAAAAAGTCTTCGCCTTTTTTTTCTACTGTTACATTATAAACATGATTGTTGTGTTCATAGTTGATAAACATTCTTAATTTCCCTCCTCTTTTCCAACTCTCCATCTACCAACATGTTTCCATGGGGAATGAGGATCTGATTCTTTATATCTTACAGTATCCTGTGATTTTTTATGCATTGAATCATATATTGCCAGAGATATTATTGCATCAATTGGAAGCGCTTTTTTAGTCGTAGTCCAATCTTTGAAATAGTTATCAATAAAATGTGTTGTGATGTTTCCTTTTTTGAATTCATCATTCTCTAGAACCTTTTTTAGAAAAGAGATATTTGTTGTAACACCAAGTACAACATAATGAGAAAGTGCCCATATCATTTTATTTATGTTGTCTTCTCTATTTTCTGCATATGTAATAAGCTTTGAAAGCATTGGATCATAATAAGGTGTTACTTTCATACCTGAGTATATACCTGTATCATCTCTAATATTTGGACCAGTTGCACCTTCTACTTTTTTTAGTGTTCCAATACTTGGTAAAAAACCATTCTCTGGGTCTTCAGCATATATTCGGCATTCTAATGCATGACCTCTTTGTGTTATATCTTTTTGTTTAAGTGTTAATTTTTCACCGCTCGCAATTTTTAGCTGCCATTTAGCTAGATCAATCCCTGTTGTAAGTTCAGTTATGGGATGCTCGACTTGAAGCCTGGTGTTCATCTCCATAAAATAAAAATTAAGATCGCCATCTAGCATAAATTCTACTGTCCCAGCATTTGAATATTTTACTGCTTTAGCAGCCTTAACTGCTGCTTCACCCATTTTTTTTCTTAGAGCCTTGTTCATTACAGGTGAGGGTGATTCTTCAATAATTTTCTGGTGTCTTCTTTGAATTGAGCATTCACGTTCAAATAGGTGAATAATGTTTCCATGATCATCTGAGAGTATCTGAAATTCAATGTGCCTGGGTTTATCTAGATATTTTTCAAGAAAAACAGTATCATCACCAAAAGAAGACTTGGATTCTCTTTTTGCACCTTCAATTGATTCTTTTAGTTTATCTTCAGAGCGAACTATTCTCATTCCTTTCCCGCCACCACCTGCGGCAGCTTTTACAAGAAGAGGAAAACCAATCTTTTTTCCTTCTTTAATTAGTGTCTTTTCATCTTGTTTTATTCCATGATAACCAGGTATTACTGGTACGCCTGCCTTTTCCATTGTTTTTTTAGCAGCGATTTTATCTCCCATCAAACTAATTACTTCAGGTGACGGGCCGATAAATTTAATTCCAATGTCGTTACATGATTTTGCAAAATCAGGGTTTTCAGCAAGAAATCCATAACCTGGATGTATCGCATC
>CAZKQS010000033.1:0-4256 GCA_964554985.1 uncultured Thermoplasmatales archaeon
ATGAGAAAAAAACCGTTAAATAAAAAGGTGGGAAATAGTTTTAGGACTAGACATTTTTTTACATTATTCGAAAATTAGATTAATGTTACTATCTATCACTTTTTGGATGCAGAGATGGAAGAAAAAAAAGATTTTTACAGATTGAATGTAAATGATACGTTGAATTCACTTAATACAAAAGAAAAGGGATTAACAAAACAAGAAGCGCAAAAACGTCTGAAAAAATACGGTGAAAACACTCTTAAAACAGAAATTAAAATGCCAATATGGCTGATTTTTCTTTCTCAATTTAAAGAACTTTTAGTTCTTATCTTGATCATCGGTGGATTAATAGCTTATTTTATTGGTGATTTTAGAGATGGGACAATAATTTTTATTATTGTTATTGTAAACGCAATTATTGGTTTTATACAGGAATATCGTGCAGGTAAAATTGTTGATAAACTAAAAAGCATGATGAAATCACCTGCAAAGGTAATAAGAAATGGAGAATTAATAGAAATTAGTCAGATAAAATTAGTCCCTGGAGATATAATAAAAGTTGAGGAGGGAGATAAACTTCCAGCAGATGTTAGAATCATTGAATCTCAAAGTTTTAAAACAAATGATTTTGCATTAACAGGTGAATCAGTACCTCAAGAAAAAACAAATAAAGTAATGGATGAAGAACTTGGAATTGCTGATAGGATAAATATGGCATATGCAGGAACCACTGTTGCATCAGGTAATGCAACATGTGTTGTTGTTGCAACAGGTATGGATAGTGAAACAGGTAAAATTGCAAAGATGACTGAAGAAACAGGTCAGCTTGAAACACCACTGCAAAAAGAAATGAGACTTTTAGCTAGACAGCTTACAATTGGTGTTGTAATAATTGGTGCAGCTTTATTTTTTATTGGTCTTGCTCAAGATTTTTCAATTAAGATGAGTCTGATTTATGCTTTAGGTATTGCAATGGCTATTGTCCCACAAGCTTTACCTGCACAAGTAACAGTTGCTTTATCGACTGGTAGCAGTAGACTTGCTGATAGAAAAGCAATAGTTAAAAATCTACCTAGTGTCGAAACACTTGGTTCAACAACAGTAATTTGTACCGATAAAACAGGCACTCTTACAAAAAATGAGATGACTGTAAGAAAAGTATGGTTTAATTTTAAAGAATACAAACTAACTGGCTTAGGTTATAAACCAAAAGGAAAAATCCAGGATGAAAATGGAAAAACTCTAAATCAGAAACAAATCGATGAAATAGAAATTTTAATGGATACTGCAACTATGGCATCAAATGCTGAAATCCACAAACCCGATGAAGAACACGACATATGGTATCCAATAGGTGATCCTACTGAAGCTGCGTTAATTACGATGTCAACAAAGATTGGAACTAGGTCTCCAGCTGAAGATCAAGAAAACCCTGAAATTCAAGAGTTTCCATTTGACTCAGAAAGAAAAAGAATGAGCTCGGTTAGAAGATTTGGAAAAGATGTTGCGTTAACAGTAAAAGGTTCAACTAATGGAGTTTTATCAATTTCTAAATACATATATAAAAATGGTAAAAAAACTAATCTGACAAATAATGACATTAAAGAAATTAAAAAAATAAATGAAACCTATTCAAATAATGGATTAAGGGTTCTTGCTATAGCTAGAAGAACTTTACAAACTAAAAATGAGTACACTCAAAAAGAAGTAGAAAAAGATGTAACTTTTCTTGGCCTTGTTGCTATGATTGATCCAGCAAAAGAAGGAGTGAAAAAATCTGTTGCTGAAGCATTTAAAGCAGGCATTAGAATTATAATGATTACTGGAGATCATGCAATTACTGCTAGAGCCATAGGTAAAGATATTGGTCTATCAGTTTCATGGGAAAATGATGTATTTACGGGTAAAGAACTAAAAGAAATGGATGATAAAAAACTAAAACAAGTTCTTACTGGAAAACAAAGTATAATTTTTTCAAGAGTAGATCCTGCTGATAAACTTAGAATTGTAAAAGCACTTGAAGAACAAGGTGAAATTGTAGCAGTTACTGGAGACGGTGTAAACGATGCACCAGCTCTTAGAAAAGCACACATCGGTGTTGCAATGGGAAGGCGTGGAACTGATGTTGCTAAAGAAGCATCGAGACTTATTTTACTTGATGATAGTTTTCCAACTCTTGTAAATGCAATTGAAGAAGGTAGAACCATTTTTGCAAATCTTAAAAAAACAATTTATTCTTCACTTACAACTAATATTGCTGAGTTAGCCCTAGTCTTATTTGGAATAATTGGTGCTGCTTTTGCAGATTATCCTATACCTATTCTTGCAGTTCAGGTTCTTGCAATTGATCTACTAGGTGAAATCATGCCTCTAACGTTTTTGACATTTGATCCACCCTCAAAAGAAATAATGAATCAGCCACCGCGCGACCCTAAGAAACATATTGTAAATAGACGTGTATCACTAGAGTTTATTGTTATGGGTGTTTTAATTGCAGGCCTTGCTTTTTCAAATTTTTTATTATTTATTGAGCGCGAAGGCGTTACAAATCTAACAAAAAATATTACTGAAGAACTTGGAAGCCTGCCTATTGAATATTTAAAGGTGGGAGCACTAGCATATGCTACTATTGTCTTTTGCCAGTATATTAATATTTTACAATGGAGACATGACAAAACTACAATTTTTAACAAAAACATATTTTCTAATAAAATCTTATTAGGATCAATTGTTGGTTCAATTGTTTTAGTTTTAATTGCTATATATGCACCATTTGTAAGTGACTTCTTTTTATTTGGTCCATTGAAAATTACTGATTGGGCATTTGTAGGTATTGCTGCAGTAATTTATCTATTTGCATTTGAGATATTAAAGATAATAAGAAAGAGAAAAATATTAAGTTAACAAAATTAAAGCATATATTTCTTAAATGCAAGCATTATTAATAAAAAGTTTTATATAATATTAATTATATTTATATTGCATGATTAAAATAGGGGGCCCTACTAATAATAGGAAATATTCTATCACATCAATAACATTAGTTTTACTTCTAATCCTTGTATCTTTATCTCCAATAATAACAGCAAATAACATAAAAAACAAAGACTTAAAAGTCCAAAATGAACAAATAGATGGATCAATAGAATTAAGAAAATACGTTTTAAAAGATAATAAAGAACTCACGAGTTACAAAACAGAAAACAACTCAATTATTAGATTCAGAATCATAGTAAAATATCACGATACAGACGGCAAAGGAGAAGGTTTTATGCTTAAAGATATAGTAATAAAAGACACTTTACCAGACGAAATGAAATATCTTGATAATGCATCTATACAACCAGACAGTATAACAAACAAAGACAAAACAATTGAATGGGATTTTACAAACAAACTTGTTTTAACCGAAAAAGAAGATGAATATCCAGATACTATAACATTAGAATTCGATGTAAAAGTTGAAAAAGAAGGAATAATAAAAAACACAGCTGAAGTAAAAGGTTTAGAACTATGTAATGGAATCGAAAGATATAATCAAACAAATATTACAATAACAGTAGGACCAATAGAAGAATATACTTTAAATGTTGAAACAACTGGAGAAGGAAAAGTAATAAGAACCCCAGAAAAAAATAAATATAGAGCAAACGAAGAAGTAACAATAAAGGCAATTCCAGAAGAAAACTGGAAATTTTACCAATGGAGTGGAGAATTAAGTGGAAATGAATCCATTAAATCAATTATAATGGATGAAAACAAAACAATAACAGCACACTTTACAAAAAATAACAGCATAGAAAATCCAAAAGTAAATATTACAAAACCAAAAAAACAATTTTCCTATTTTTACAATATACCAATAGGAGTAAAAATTTTCCAGACAAAAATAGTTGGACCAATAACAATAAAAACAAAAGTTGAAAGTGAAAATGAAATTGAAAAAGTAGAATTTTATATAGATGGAAAACTCAAACATACTGATGAAGAACATCCATACCAATGGACATGGTGGTTTAAACCAATAGATTTGGTAGATATATATGATATAAAAGTTGTAGCCTATGATACACAAGGAAACAATAATAGTGATAACATTACAGTACACAGAGAAAGACCAAAGTTACTATTATCAGGATTAGCAAAAATTATAAAAAATCTATTAAATATTTTCAGATGATTCCAAATAAAAATAATTTGATAAATCATGAAATCGGTTACTGTTACGAGAATTTAAAAAAATATGATAAAGCTATTAAATATTATTTAAAATC
>CAZKQS010000033.1:4266-10495 GCA_964554985.1 uncultured Thermoplasmatales archaeon
ATCTATTTGGAAAAGATATTGATAATAATTTCTGGAATAATTTAGATAAAGACAAACTTAAAAGATTTATATTAATTGCAGGTGGCATATTAGTTGCAGGAAGTGTTGTACGCTATCTAAAAAACATAAAAGAAGATGAAAAAGACAATACTGAGCCTGATAATCCAGATAACAAAGATATAAACAAAAAACCATTTGCTGAGATAAAAGCACCAAAAAAAGGAACAAAAGATAAAAAAATAATTTTTGATGGAACAGAAAGCTATGACCCTGATAAAGATGATATATCATACAAATGGAATCTTGGTGACGGAAATTATGCAAACAAAGAAAAAATATCACACATATATCAAAAAGAAGGTTCATATACCGTAACTTTAACAGTTGAAGACTCGCACGGTCTTAAAGATACAGATACAATAAATATCAAAATCGAAAGTGAAGACAAATTATCTAGAGAAGATAACACTTTTTGGTATGTAGTAACTGGTCTTAGTACCACTTTACTTGCAAGTCTTGGAACATTATATTTCAGGAGGCGGTATTTTGTATAAAGACAATAGAATTCCTTCAGATATTAAGATACTAATATCTTCAATAATAGCACTAATTATCTATTATTTCTTTTTTGATTACTACACAATAGGCTTGTTCATTCATTACGGTTTTACAATTTCTTCTTTAACACACATACCATATATTCTAATTACCTTCTTTTTATATTCCCTTATAATCATTGCACTTTTAGTTGTAATATATGGCTTTATTAATAAAAAAACATGGACTAGAAAGTTTACTATACTATATTTAATATGGGCAATGCTTTGGCCACTATGGGGTTTAATATCTATAAACAACCTAATTTTAAACCTTATTTATATGGCAATATATTTTGTAATTATTTTATATATGTTATCTGAAAAAGTCAATGAATATTTCGAAGGAAAAAAAGCATTCACATACAAAAACTACACCCTATACAAGAAAAATATAAAACTCAAAAACAAAAACGGTAATGTAACAATACACTTTTTTTCAAAAAACAGACCAAAGAGTGGAACACCAACACAATTACCAGAGGGATACGAAATCGGAATAAACAGTAGAAGCAAAATGCCTTATCTAAAAAAGAAAAAAAGCGAAGCTAAAAATAGAGAGACAAAAAAAACCATAGATAAAAATAAACTAAAAAAACACAAAAATAACTCTAACGTAATATATGTAGTAAGTAAACCTCAACCAGGTCAAGTAAGAGGAGACTGGGCAGTAAGATCACATAATAAAATATATAGTCACCATAGAACAAAAGTTAATGCAATAAAATCAGCTAAAAAAATTGGAAAAGAAAGAAAAGCAACAGTTTTGATACAAAAAACAGATGGAACATTCTCAAGAAGTATTAAAGCAAAGAAAGACTGAAAAAATTGACAAAGAAAATATCAACTAATCAGATAAATCTACTTGTCAAATATGGTGAAAAAAATATTGTAACTAATACAAAACTCCATATTCTCCCCTTTAATATATTATAATCTGCGATTAAATGAACCCATGAATTACCAAATATATAGTGTCCAGCTATAAACTCAAAACAAATTGTTAAAACAAGCCATACAAAACCCATCAAAAATGCATCTTTGGTACTTAATTCTATTTTACTAAACCTTAAAACTAGGTATGTTATAAATAAGATAATTGTCATAAAAACTAAGGTACTTATCTGATGAGCAGTTTGTTCGCTAGCTATAGGTTCGAAAACTCCATTTCTAATTCCCGCATTTATTATTGCAGATGCCATAAATAAAAACCAAGTTCCTATTAAAACTAAAACAAATTTTAGAGTCATAATATTTTTACTAAGGTTATTAATTTATAAATTTTTTGAATTTTTGAACTGAGAAAGTTAGTAAGTTTGAAATACCAAAAGAAATATTTGTATTAGTTTATGGTGAAGAGGAAGAGCAAACTTTCTAAACTTATTCTATGGGAAATAATTCTATTGTTTTTATTAGTAATAATATTTGTTGGTGGCCAACAAATATTTCAAATTACATCTTTACAGGAAATAATATCGACACTTCTTCCGCCGATATTATTGATAATAACTGTTTTAGTAATAACAAAATTATTTGTAATTATTTTAGAACCGATTTTTAAAAGAGCCCTTCAAAAATATATTAGCCCATATAATGTAAAAAATACCTGGCAGTTTATAAGTTATCTTATTTGGATTATTGCATTTATTATACTAATAATCCTTCTGATTGGTGTACTTGTAGGCGAGCAAATAAATACAGGTGTTGGCATTGCTATTGCTTTTATTACAGTAATTTTTATTCTAGTTTCTTTTAGATCTATATCAAATTTTGTTGGATGGCTTCATATTATTTTTTCAAGTCCAATAAAAAAAGGAGATCTAGTGGAGATAGATGGAATTAAAGGAAAAGTCTCTGAAGTAACAACCATGAATATAATTCTAGAAGAAAAAGTAAATAGCTTGAAAAGCCCAGGATATTCTGGACGTAAAATTAACATTCCTAACTCATATATTTTTACAAAACCAGTTGCTCTGATAAGTGCAAATGAATCAATTATTTGGGATGAAATAAAAATATTACTTCCATCGAGAACTAAGTATCTAGTTGCCGAAGATATAATGGCAGAGGTTGCAAAAAGTATCGCAGGACCTATCATGAAAAAACGCAGAAATGAAATGGTTAGAAAGATGTCAGCAGGAGATGAAGTACCAACTGTTCCAATTACAGAATTTTCAATTGAACTAAATGGAGTTTTAATTACTCTAAGATATTTCTGCAGGTTAAAAGAAAGATCTGAAGTAAGATCAGCAATATCTGAGGGGATTTTAAAAGAATTAAGGAAAAATAAGATTGAACCAAAGTTTTCAAATTAAAAGTAGTGAGTTTGAAATTTCATGTATATAATTATTGGTGGAGCAGGAGATGCAGGAAGATATCTTGCAAATATTCTTACTAATGAAGGCCATGAAATTGTTTTAATTGATAATGATCCAAAAGCAGTAGATAAAGCAAGAGAAATCGATGCACTCGTAATAAAAGGAAATGTATGCGATTTTAAAACTCTTTTAGATGCGGGAATTACTGAATGTGATTTCTATATTGGCTTAGTTAAAGAAGATAGTGAAAATCTTGTTAGCTGTTCACTTGCAGATTTTTATGGAAAAAGAACGATTGGTAGAGTTAAATCACCATTTCTTGCAAAAGATGCCCTTTCAAGAAGATACACACCAATCGGCGCAGATATTGTTTTATGTCCATCATTAATTGCTTCATCTCAGATATCAAGGATCTTTTCATTTCCATCTAGATTAAAGAAAGTAAAAAACTATAGAATTGGAATATACCGTGCAATTATTGATGATGAATCAAAAAGTAACAAAAAACGAATTTCTAGTTTAAACATTCCAAAAGGAGCAAAGATTGTATCAGTATTTAGAGGAATTAATCAATTTCTTCCAACTGATTCACTTACATTGCAAGCCCAGGATGAACTATGCATATTAATGGATGAAAGAGTAAAAATAATGGATGTTGCAAAATCTATTGATAGTAATATTCTACCATATAAAGAAATTAAAAATGTTTTTATCGCAGGTGCAACAGACATTGGACTCACTCTCTCAGATCAACTTTTGGAGTCGGGTATTAATGTTACAATAATGGATATATCAAAACAAAGAATAAATAGAGCTGCAAGAAGATTAAAAAAAGCATCTGTAATTTCTGGAGATCCTCTTGGCCATGGTGTTCTGAAAAAAGAAGGAATTGAAAGATTTGACGTTCTCATGAGCCTTGGAAATAGCCTTGAGAGAAATATATTTATTTCATTGATAGGAAAACAATATGATATCAATAAGGCAGTAACTTTAATTAGTAGAATCGATTTAAAAGAGTCAATAGAAGGAACTCTAATTGATAATGCAGTTGTCCCTAATCTTTTACTAGTTAAAACAATAGTAAATATAATTAATGAAAAACATGAAATTAAAGATAGAACAAGAAAAAGAAGAACGATGAAAGTCAGTTTCCTCCAAACAAAAGATATCCTTCTTAGATTAATAAAAGTTAACAAAAAATTGAGATGTATTGATAAAAAAATTCGTACTTTTTCACCTGAGACAGGAAATTTTTTAATATCCTGTGTTTCAAAAAAAGATAAAAAAGGGTTTATTCCAGATGATGATTATGTAATTAAAGATGGAGATACTCTTTTTGTTTTATTTCATTCAACTGATGAAAAATCAGTTAAAAGATGGTTAATTGGGTGAGGAAAAGTGAGAGTTAAAGTTGTCATCGGAACCATTGGCACAATCCTTAAATTTTTCTCTTTTGCATTTTTAGTACCATTAATCCCTTCATTTTATTTTTCAGAACCTAAAATAACATTTTTATCATTTCAAATTCCATTTACAAGTATAATATTCTTCATTTGTTTTTTACTTACTTTTTTTATTGGTTTTTCCTTTGAAAAAATTGGCTCGAAAAAAGATTTTACAGATAAAGAAGGTTTTGCAATTGTATCAGGTGGATGGCTGATAGTTGCCTTGTTTGCATCCCTTCCATTTATTTTAACAAAATCAGTTTCTACTATTCCCCAAGCATATTTTGAATCGATGTCTGGGCTTACTACAACTGGTGCGACAATTCTTTCTTATCCTCTTGAAGATCATTTTCAAAGTGTTCTTTTTTGGCGGGGTTTTCTACAATGGATCGGGGGCATGGGAATAATTGTTCTTAGTGTCGCAGTTCTTACTAGACTTACATCTGGTGGAAGAAAACTTATTGAATCTGAAGCACCAGGCCCATCCCTTAATAAACTAAAACCAACTATTATGCAGACAGCAAAATTACTTTGGATGGTATACGTTTTTTTTTACAATAGCTGAAATTGTTGCACTAAAAATTGCTGGACTTTCATTTTATGATAGCATTTATCATGCTTTTACAACAATGTCAACAGGTGGTTTTTCTCCTTATACAAATAGTATCGCTGAATATCCCTCCCTTATTGTTCACTGGGTTATCATAGTTTTCATGATAATAGCGGGTACAAATTTCACTCTTCATTATTATGCACTTCACGGAAAAAAGAAAAGTTACAGAGGCGACTCTGAGTTCAAATTTTATATTACAATAATATGTGTTGTTGTTGCATTGATATTTGTTGATTTAATTGCTAGCGGATATATATTTGAAGAAGCTTTAACTCAATCTGCTTTTCAATCCATATCAATTCTTACAACAACAGGTTATGCAACAGCTAATTATGCAGAATGGTCTAGCTTTTCAAAATTCTTAATTTTGTTATTGATGTTTGTAGGAGGTTGTGCAGGATCTACATCTGGTGCGATAAAAAATGTAAGGATTTTATTAATGTTTAAAATGCTAAAAAGAAAATTAAAAAAATTACTTCACCCTAATATCATTCTACCTGTAAGACTTGGTGAAAATATAATTTCAGATGAAACTCTTAACACAATTTCTATGTTTTTCTTTGCATATATATTGATATTTATAATTTCAAGTCTAGCTATGGTAGCACTAGGCTTAGATATGATATCTGGTGCTTCAGCTGCTGCATCATGTCTTGGAAATGTAGGACCTGCTTTAGGAATAGTTGATCCAAGTAATAGTTATGCAGCAATACCAGAGGCAGGTAAAATATGGCTAACATTTTGTATGTGGATCGGCCGACTTGAGATCTTTACTGCATTAATCTTATTTATTCCATCAGCTTATAAGAGAGAAACTTTCCTTGAATGATGTTTAAAAAAGGTTTATATGATTGACTTATAATTATCGAAAAATATTGCGAGGGTTGAGCTCTGTCTAAAATAACATTTATTGATAAAAAATTCAAAAAAAATCCATTGAAATATATATCTCAATGTGTCCTTGCATCTTTAACAATTTTAGCAGTACTACTATTTTTAGATGTTTTAAATGAAACAGCTATAATTACTGCTCTAGGAGCTAGTACATTTATTGTTTTTACAATGCCTAATCAATATACATCTGATCCGAGACGTTTAATAGGAGGATATTTGGTTGGCTTGTGCGTGGGATTTGTATTTTTTATATTCTCAGCATCTAATTTCATAAAAAATCTGATTGGAAGTGATGTTACAACGTTGATAATATTTGGCTCAATCGCTGTTGGTTTTTCAATATTTATAATGGCTGTTACAAAC
>CAZKQS010000034.1:0-10487 GCA_964554985.1 uncultured Thermoplasmatales archaeon
TTACAGGTCACTCATATATTGTATATGGTCCACTTACAAACAAAGCAACAACTCTAATGTATGAAGGAGTTCCAAACTATCCGGATTGGGGTAGATTCTGGGGAATTTGTGAAAGACACAATGTAAACATATTCTACACTGCACCAACAGCACTTAGAGCACTTATGAAACAAGGAGATAAATGGGTTAAAGAACACGACTTAAGCTCTTTAAAGGTTCTAGGAAGCGTTGGCGAACCAATCAAAGAAAAAGAATGGAAATGGTACTATGATTTAGTAGGTGGCGGAAGATGCCCAATAGTTGATACATGGTGGCAGACTGAAACAGGTGGTATATTAATTACACCACTGCCTGGTGCAACACCATTAAAACCAGGTTCAGCAACTAAACCATTCTTTGGTGTCGAACCAGTCATAATGGATGATACAGGTAAAGAAAAAGAAGGCAATGGAATTGAAGGAAATCTAGCTATTAAATCAGCCTGGCCGGGTATGATGAGAACATTATACGGGGATCATGAAAGATTCGTAAACACATACTTTTCAATGTATCCTGGATACTACTTTACTGGTGATGGATGCAGAAAAGATGATGATGGATACTACTGGATAACTGGCCGTGTTGATGATGTAATAAATGTTTCAGGCCACCGAATCGGTACAGCTGAAGTAGAAGGTGCAATTGGAAAACATGCAAAAGTAGCTGAAGCAGCTGTTGTTGGATTTCCACATGAAATAAAAGGTCAAGGTATCTATGCATACGTAACACTTAAAACAGGACAAAAAGTTCACGACGATTTAACCAAAGAAATCGTAAGTATGGTAAGAGAAGAGATCGGGCCTATTGCATCACCTGACAGAATACAATACACTGAAGGCCTTCCAAAAACACGATCTGGTAAAATCATGAGACGTATCTTAAGAAAAATAGCTGATGGTAAGTTAGATGAACTAGGTGACACAAGTACTCTAGCAGATCCATCTATCGTAGATACTCTCGTTGAAAACAGACAAGAATAAACAATACAATTAGGGTAAAATTTTACCCAAATCTTTTTCTTTTTTTATCAAAAATCTTAATTTGTACTATTCTTTTACGGTTTTTAAGAAATATATGGATTATGATAGTTTAGTGGGAGGAATAGTTGAACTAATTAGAAAAGCTGAAACTGACCTTCCAGAAGATGTAATAAATGCTCTTAATAAATCTTTAAAAAATGAAGAGGGTATTGCAAAGATTCAACTTGATAATATTTTAAAAAATATAGATATTGCAAAAAAAACTAATAGGCCTATGTGTCAGGATACTGGTGTTCAAACTTTTTTTGTTGAAATCGGTAAAGATTTTCCTTTTTCAAGTATTATCAAAGAGGCAATCACCGATGGTGTAAAAAAAGCAACTCATATAGTTCCATTAAGACCAAATACAATTGATCCTTTTACTAGAGTTAATCATAAAGATAATGTCGGTGAGTATATTCCAGCTATAACATGGGATTTTTGTAAAGGAAAAAATTGTGAAATAACTGCTATTCCAAAAGGCGGAGGCAGTGAAAATATGAGTAAACTTGTAATGTTGAAACCCGGTGAGGGGATTGAAGGGATTAAGGATTTTATTGTTAAAGAAATGATTTGTGCTGGTGGAAATCCTTGTCCACCTACTGTTGTTGGGATTGGTATTGGTGGTGGTGCTGATCTTGCTATGAAGCTTGGTAAAAAAGCTTTACTTAGACCAGTTGGAACAAGTAATTCTGATAAGAAAATTGCAAAGATTGAAGATTACATTAAAGAAGAGATTAATAAAAGCGGTGTTGGGCCTATGGGTCTAGGTGGAAAAACAACTGTTCTTGATGTTCATATTGAAAAAGCACCCCGGCATCCAGCAAGCCTTCCAGTAGGATTAGTTGTTCAATGTTGGGCTGATAGAAGAGCTAAGATGGTTATTAAATCAGATGGTTCCTGGGAGGTTTTATAAGTGGCTGTATATCATCTTAAAACTCCACTTAAAAAAGATATAATAAAGAAACTTAAAGTGGGCGATATAATTTTTTTGAGTGGTACTGTTTTTACTGCCCGGGACAGTGCACACCAGAAACTTTTGAAAATGGATAAAAGTAAACTTCCTTTTATTCCTTCAAAAATGGCTCTTTATCATTGTGGCCCATTAATGAAAAAAAGTAAAGATGGTTGGAAAGTAATCTCTGCAGGACCTACCACTAGTTCACGAATGGAGCTTTTTGAAAATGATTTTATTGAAAAATTTAATGTTAAGTTCATAATAGGAAAAGGAGATATGGGAAAAGATACACAAAAAGCTTTACAAAAATATATATGTGTGTATACTTCTTATACTGGTGGAGCTGGAGCTCTTGCCGCTGATACAATTACTAAGATTAAAGACGTTTATTATTTAGATGAACTAGGTATGGCTGAAGCAATATGGATATTTGAAGTAAAAGACTTTGGTCCTCTTGTTGTATCGATGGACTCAGTTGGGAATACTATTTATAAAGATTCTACATGCTTTGATTGAAAAAAGGTGATAAAATCTCTCTTGATTATGATGAAGTCTCAACTGTAATTCAAGAATTCATAAAAACATATGTTAAAAATTCTGGGTCTAAAGGTGTAGTACTGGGTCTATCTGGTGGAATTGATTCAGCTGTAACTGCTATTTTATGTAAGAAAGCTCTTGGAAAAAAAAATGTTAAATGTGTTTTTTTACCCGATGATGTCACCCCAAAGTCAGATACAAGAGATCAGGCGTTAATTGCTGAAAAGTTTAATCTTAATTGTAAAACTAAAGATATAACTCCACTTGTAAGTGAATATAAAAAATACTGTATTTTAAAACCAAAGAAAATGGCTCTAGCAAATATCAAAGCAAGAGTTAGAATGATTATTCTTTTTGAATATGCTAATATGAATGATAGTATAGTCTGTGGTACATCTAATAAATCAGAGATTTTAGTAGGATACTTTACAAAATTTGGAGACGGCGGAGTAGATATCATGCCTATTGGTGATTTGTACAAAACTCAAGTTTATGATTTAGCTCGCTTTTTAGAAATCCCAGAAAAAATTGTTTCAAAACCACCTACGGCTGGTTTAATTAAAGGTCAAACTGATAAAAAAGAATTAAAAATGGAATATGAGACTTTAGATACAATATTAATGGGGCTAGAGAAAAAATTAGGCTTAAATGATGTTGCAAAAGAGGCATCTATTGAAATATCAGAAGTTGAAAGAATCAAAAATCTAAGAATTAAAAGTCAGCATAAAAGAAGAATGCCTATGATTCCTAAATTAGGCCTAAGAACTCCTGGTTTTGATTGGAGATCACCTATACAATTAGGATAGATATCTATAAAGATATATTTTTAAATGTCTTTAATAATATCTATAAAAATATTCATAAATATATCTTTTTATATACTCATAAATTTTTGCATATAGTTGTATGGGAAATTTTATATACAATAAAAATAAATATAAATTAAAAGTTGGTAAAATAATGAAATTTAAGAATTTATTATGCTCTTTGTTTGTGATTAGTCTTATTATTCTTATTTCTACTAGTGCAATTTCTACAGTTATAGAAAAAAAAGAAGAGACAATACTTTCAAAGGAACAAAAATTCATTGATATGCCTGATTCAAAAAATAGTATTTTTGAAATTAATTATCCTAGGTGTAGTAATCCGGTAATTGCAGAAAAAGATTGTAATTTTACAATTATTGTAGAATCTAAAGAAATCGAAGATATATATGTATATATATCTACAGCTTATGAAAAGATTGTTGATTATTTTTACCTAAACATATCAAACTCAGATTATAATAATGGAAGATATAGGTTAACTGTAGATTCACCGTCTAATGTTTCTGAGGAATTATACAATCTATCTGTGATTCTAATAGATGATTCTGAAATATATAAAAATACTGAACCAAGATCAGTTGAAGTTATCAATGAATTTAAAGATGATTTTGACTTTATTCATATCACTGATTTACATATTGGTGATCCAAGAGGTTTTTTAGAAAGTATAAAAGAAACAATTGGATATAAATCGGTAAAAAGATGTATAAAAGAAATCAATCTATTGAATCCTGATTTTGTGGTAATTTCAGGTGATCTAGTATTTGGACAGCTGTATTTTAAAGAATATAGTAGAGAGTATGAAAAATGCTATGAGATGATTCAGATGTTTGATGTACCAACATATTTACTGCCAGGAAATCACGATGGATACAGAAGAATTGGTGAAGATGGATTAAAATTTTGGGAGGAGTATTTTGGTGACTTATATTATTCATTTGATTATGGAAATTTTCTTTTTCAGGCAATCAATTCATATGATTGGCCAGAAATTTATAGATGGTCAATAGGTCCCTTAGCTCTAACATGGGGTGGATACATTCAAGATGATCAATTAGAATGGGTTGAAAATGATCTAAAGAATAATACAGATTCAAATCTAACATTTATGTTGATGCATCATAATCCAATTTGGGATACAAGTAAAGATACACTCATAAATAAAGGATATGAAAATAGAGAAGAATTACTTGATTTGATAGAAAGTTATAATGTTGATATGGTTCTAGCAGGCCACGTACATTATGATGATGTAACAATTAAAAATGATACAGTTTTTCTAACAACAACTACTCCTGAAAGTAAAATAGAATACTCAGATGGATACTGGGGATACAGGCTTATTAAAATTGATAACGGCAGTATTTCATCTTATAATTACAAAGAACCAAAATACAGCATTCCTTCATATAATATTGATATAGAATATGAAAGTTCTACATCTGCAACTATTACAAATGACTTAGAAAAAGATATATCTGTTTTAGTTAAATTCATAACCTCCAAAAATCCCTATTTTGCTGTTAATGGTACAATTGAAAAAACTAGAGAAAATATGCTTTTTAGAGAGTATTATATTGAAGTTGATGTACCTGCAAATAGTTCAGTTAATACTTATCTAGATTATATTAGATAAGATATTAACAATTTATATTCTATTTTTCTCATGTTGAATTAAATTTTTTGCATATTTTCACAATGGTACTTTTACACATAAGCTTTAAATATTATTAATTACAGAGTATAACAAAACCAAGATGGTTGGTGAAAGTGATGAGATATAGAATTAAGATAATAACAATAGCATTATCCTTACTATTAATTTTAAATTTTGTAAATACATTTTTAATAACTACTGTTAAAGCCTCTTCCCCAGATTTAGATTCTGAGGTAAAAGGATATATAGTAGATAGTGAAACTAACGATCCAATTGAAAACGCTCTAGTTGAAATTTTAATTGAACTTAAAGGTGATGATTATTTTGATACAACTAATACAGATGAGTTTGGTTATTATGAAAAACTTGTTCCATCGGGCAGAGGAATAATTAATACTTCTAAAGAGGGGTATATACCAAGTTCTTCGGGTATGGTTAAAATATATTCAAAACAGTCAAATACTGTAAATATTACATTAACACCAGAAGAAGAACCAAATAATCCACCAAACATCCCAAATAATCCTAACCCTGAAGATAACAATGAAAATGTAAGTATAAACACAAATTTAACCTGGAATAGTGATGATCCAGATGGCGATAATGTAACATTTGATGTTTACTTTAATGATGATCTTGATTTAGAAAAAGTTGCAGATAATATATCTTCTAACTCATTTAGTCCTGGTGAATTAGTATATAATAAAGAATATTACTGGAAAATAATTTCATGGGATGAAAATGGAGAATCAACAGATGGACCAGTATGGAGTTTTACTACAGAACAAGAAGTTTTTGAACAATTACAAATATTATCACTAAATAGTATAATTGAAAATGAAACTTTTGAAGTTGAAATAGTTGATGAATTAACTGATGCTGTTGAAAATGCAGAGGTTGCATTTAACGGTATAACAGATTTAACAGACCATAACGGAGAAGTCGTTTTCACAGCACCTGAAGTTGAATCAAATCAAAGTTATGATATTATTGCTAGTAAGGAGGGTTATCTTTCAGATTCAAATTCAATTCTTGTAATTAACAATGAACCAGAAGAAATACCTGAACTAATTGTAACTGCACCTGCAGAAGTTAATGAAAGTGAAATATTTGTTGTTGAAGTTTTTGATGTACACACGGATGATGTTGAAAATGCTGAGGTCACATTTAACGATGTTACAGAATTAACTGATGTAAACGGAGAGGTTGTTTTTAATTCTCCTGGAGTTGAAATCAATACTAGTTATGATATTACTGCTGAAAAGGAAGGATATGAATCAGACTTAACTTCCATTCTTGTTATTGATGTTCAGTCTGAGGAAATTTCTGAATTAATTTTAAGTTCACCTGAAATTGTGAATGAAAATGAAAGTTTTACTGTTCATGTACAAGATAATTTTGGATCTGCCGTATTTGAAGCAGAAGTCAAATTTAACTCAATCACAAATCTTACCGATATAAATGGTTCTGTAGACTTTACTGCACCTGAAGTTAATGAAAACCTAACTCTTTTAATTAATGCTAGTAAAGTAGATTATATTTCAAATTCTACAATAATAAATATTACAAATACTAATGAAGCAGACATAGAATCACCAGTTGTAGTAATCGAAAATCCAATTAATGGAACAATTTTCAATACTCCAAATATAACAGTAATAGGTAATGCAACAGACAATGTCGGAATTGTAAGTGGTTCATATAAGCAATCATACAATAATGGAGGACAAGGAATGGGTGGTAATTTCAATGAAAGTATTAAAAATTGGTCTTTTAACATTGATTTTGAATTGGAAGTTGGTGTTAATATAATAACAATTACAGCTACTGATGAAGCAGGTAATAGTGGTGAAGATTCAATTGCTCTAATTTACCAAGAAGAAAATTCAACAATTCAAACAAAATTCTGTGGTTATGTTTATAATTCTGAAAATTCTGTACCTCTGGAAGGTGTAGTCGTTGATGTATTTTATTTAGATGAAAATCAAATAGATAAATTCAGTTCTACAACAAGTGACTCTTTAGGTTATTATGATATGAATGTTGAAGAAATCATTGGTTATGAAATTGGTATTACATATAGTAAATCTGGATATTATGATGAAATATCTGAAACATCTTATGATATAATTGAAAACAATACTTTATGGCTAAATATTACAATGGATCCAGGTGCTCTTCCAGCAAATTCAACAGTTTGCGGATATGTTACTGATTCTGACACTGAAGATGTTGTTGAAGGTGCAACAGTTGTTTTATTGTACATGGATGAACAGGGAAATGAATTCTTTAAGATAAACTTTTCAGATTCAGAAGGATTTTATAGTTTTATAATCCCTCCAGGTAGTGTATTATTAGCAATAAATGCAGAAGGATACCATCAAGATTACACTGGAGATTTCACGATAGGTGCAAATGTAACTTATTGGGTGAATTTTTCATTAAATCCATTTCCTGCAGAAAGTGCAGAAATAAGTGGAATTATTACAGATTATAATACTGGTGAACCAGTTGAAGATGCTTCTGTTAGCATATTTTGGTATACAAGTTTAGGAGTTTATGATTCAAACTCAACATATACTGATTCCAATGGATTTTATAGTTTAAATGTTCCACCAGGAGAACTAAGTCTAGATATTTTTGTTGTCGCAGAGGGATATTATCAAAATCATGAGTGGTTTAATAATGTTATTACAATCTACAATAAAACCACCTGGATGAATTTAACATTAACTCCTGAACCACCTAAAAATTCAGTTTTACACGGATATATCACTGATGAAAATACAGATGATCCAATTGTTGGTGCATCTGTCACATTAGATTGGAAAGATGATATGGGAAACTATGATTACAGTATTATTACATACACTGATACATCTGGTTATTTCTCATTTAATCTTTCAGAGGGGTACGTAGATTTATTTGTTGAGGCTGATGATTATTATTCTAATTATACTGGTTATTTTGATATTTCTATTGGTTATAATGAAACTGTTTTAAAGAATATGACTTTATCTCCTGAGCCGCCAGAGTCATCGATTATTTGTGGTTATATTACTGATGCAATTACTGGTGGTCCTATTGTTAATGCCTCTGTTGATTTAGATTGGACAGATGGAAATAGTCATTATAGTCAAAAATCTACAGATACTGATTCTTTTGGTTATTATTCTTTTAATGTTGCTGAAGGATATATAGATATTTTTGCTCAGTCTCAAGATTATTTTTATAATTCAACTGGTTACTTTGATAGTTACATTGAATTCAATGAAACAATTTATCAAAATCTTAGTTTAATAAATAGTAAAGTTCAAAACTTACAAGTAAAAGATAAAAAAGATGGTAGACTTGAATTATACTGGGAACCTTTACACGAAGATGCTGAAATTGATTATTACAGGATATATAGAGATGGATATATTTTATCAGAAAGGGTTTATTCAACTTCATATATTGATACAGGATTAGAAAATGGTCATTCTTATACTTACCAAATTAGAGCTTATTCATATAGATATGGTTTAGGATCTAAATCTGATCCAGTTAGCGGAACTCCAACTTTATCTGGTGGATCAGGCGGAGGTGGAAGTCCTAGTGCACCACCGTCTCCATCTATTCCTCCATCTAGTGAACCTGAAACTAACTCAGATCCAATTGCAAACGCCTCAAAAAGTGATAGATATGGATTTGTTGGAGAATCTATAAGATTTGATGGAACTGCAAGTAATGATCCTGATGGAGATAAATTAAATTACAGCTGGAATTTTGGAGATCTAAGTTCAGGATCTGGAAATGTTACAAACCATAATTACAACAAAGAAGGAGAATACACAGTAATATTAGAAGTTGAAGATGAACATGGCGCTAAAGACACAGATAAAATTATAGTAAACATAAGAAAACCAAATAATCCTCCTAGTAAGCCTAAAGTAGATGGCCCTACTGTTGGAAAAGTTGATCAAGAATATACATTTATTGCTGTATCAGAAGACAAAGATAATGATACGATAAAATACGTCTTTGATTGGGATGATGGATCATCATCAGAAACTCAAATGTTACAAAGTGGAAAAAATGCAACAATATCACATTCCTATTCAAAACCTGGAAAATACACAATTAAAGTACAAGCTATCGATAACTTTAGTGCTTCATCTAACACACAGGAACACACCATACTAATAAATGCATATCAAGTTGAAGGAGAAGATATATCAGGTTATTTAGTTGATGAAGACAACGATGATAAATATGACAAATTCTACAATGAAGATGTAGATAAAGAATCTGATACAAAAGAAGTTAAAAAAAATAAATACCTAATCGATGAAGATGAAGACAACAAACCAGAATATTATGTAGATACCTTGGATGGGAGTGTTATAAAAGTTAATCAACCGGTAGAACAATCAATAGATATGTTCTTAGTAGCATTATTTTCAATGATGACAATTGGAATAATTATTCTAGTATTACTTGCAATATTTTTATCAAAAAAGAAGAAAAAGGTTGAACAATAAACCTTTCTTTTTAAAACTTAAATTTTTTTCCAGTTAACTTTTCATAAGCTTCAATGTATCTAGATTTTGTGCCATCTATAACTTTATCAGGTAGATGTGGTGGACTGCTATTTTTATCCCAATCAGTAGTGCTTAAATAATCTCGAACGTATTGCTTGTCAAAACTTGGTTGTTTTTTTCCAGGCTCGTATTCATCTTCTGGCCAAAAGCGTGAGCTATCTGGTGTTAGTACTTCATCAACAACAATTATCTCATCATCGATTTTTCCAAATTCAAATTTTGTATCAGCTATAATTATCCCTTTTTTTCTAGCATATTCGGCGCCTTTATTGTAAAGTTCAAGAGATAATTCTTTTAATTTTTCTGCATCTTCTTTACCTATTAGTTCCACCATTTTTTCATATGATATATTTATATCATGCCCTGTCTCAGCTTTTGTACTGGGTGTAAAAAGAGGTTCATCAAATTTTTCTGATTCTTTCATCCCACTTGGAAGTTTAATTCCACATACTGTTCCATCTTTTTGATATGATTTCCAAGCTGAACCAGATATATATCCACGTACAATACACTCAATTGGAAATACCTCTGCTTTTTTTACAAGCATACTTCGACCCTTTAGATCATCTTCATATTTCTTTAATTCCTCAAGATGTTCTGTTACATCTGTTGAAATCATATGGCTTTTGACTTTATCTTTGAAATGCTCAAACCAGAATTTAGAAATTTGTGTGAGACAAATTCCTTTATCTGGAATTGCTTCATGTAAAACATAGTCAAATGCTGAGATTCTATCTGTTACAATTAGAAGTAGTTTGTCATCTGCTTCATATATATCTCTTACTTTTCCTTTTTTAAATGCCTTTAGTGGCAGATTTGTTTCTGTCACAATACTCATTTTTTTATTTCCCCATTTTTTTATAAAAT
>CAZKQS010000035.1:0-10374 GCA_964554985.1 uncultured Thermoplasmatales archaeon
AAGTGCTTTTATTGTAGAAAAGGACTACAAAGGATTTAAGGTAGGTGGCATCTTTGATAAAATGGGAATAAATGCTAACCTTGTTTCAGAACTTGTTTTTGAAGATATGGAAGTTCCAAAAGAAAACCTTCTTGGTAAAGAAGGCGATGGTTTTAAAATAGCACTTGGTACTCTTGACGGTGGACGTATTGGAATTGCTTCGCAAGCTGTGGGAATTGCACAAGCTGCACTTGAAGAAAGTATTGAATACTCAAAACAAAGACAACAGTTTGGAAGACCAATTGCTAAATTTCAGGCAATACAGTGGATGATTGCTGAAATGGCTACAAAAATAGAAGCTGCTAGATACCTTGTTTATAATGCAGCGTATACAAAAGATAAGGGTGAAAGGTTTTCAAAAGAAGCTGCTATGGCAAAACTATTTGCTAGTGAAACTGCAATGGATGCAGTAATAAAAGGTGTACAAATACATGGCGGGTATGGTTACACTAAAGAATATACTATAGAACGCTTGTTCCGTGATGCAAAAATTACTGAAATCTATGAGGGAACAAGTGAAGTTCAAAAGATGGTTATTGCTGGAAGTCTTTTAAGATAAAAACATAAAAATTTTTATCTTATATTTTCATCATAATCTTAAAAAAAATATACTAAAAAAGTTTAAAGGTATGATATTATGGGGGAGCTTAATTACAAAAAAGAATATAAAGAATGGACGTGGGAGATACCTGAGAAATATAATATTGGATATGACTGTGTAGATAAACATTGCAAAGGAAAAAACAAAGATAAAATATGCCTTTTATGGGAAAATGAGAAAGGTGATACAGAGAAATACACTTTTTCTGATATGAAAAAATTAACAAATAAATTTGGAAATATTCTAAGAGATCTTAACTTTAAAAAAGGCGATCGATTTCTTATTAGGCTACCTGATATTCCTGCTTTTCAAATTAGTTTTATTGGTGGAGTAAAGATAGGTGCAGTACCAATCCCAAGTAGCGTCATGTTTCGTGCTAAAGAAGTTGAATATAGAATAAATGATAGTGATTCAAAAGCAGTTATTACTACTTCAAAATATGCACCTGAAGTAAGAGAAATTAAAAATAATTGCCCTACCTTAAACCATATTATAATCGTTGATAATCCCTCTGAAGGTGAAATTTCATATGCTGATGAAATGGAAAAAGCATCTGAAGAACTATTTTTAGAAGAAACAAGTAAAGATGATATGGCGTTTTTTTGTTATACTTCTGGTACTACTGGTGCACCAAAGGGTGCAGTTCATCTTCATCGCTGGGTTGCTGGTAACGACCCAAGTGTACTATATTGGCAGAATGCTAAAAAAGATGATATAGTAGGCCATACTGGTAATCTATCATGGATTTTTCCACTTGGAAATGGCTTTTTATATGTGTGGCGTCATGGTATTACAACTTTTGTTTATGATGGAAAATTTGATCCAGAAAAATGGTTTAAACTCATTGAAAAATATAAAATAACTAATTTAGCAAGTGTACCGACATGTTACCGTTTGTTTGTAAAAGTACCTGATTTTGAAAATAAATATGATCTATCAAGCTTGAGGCACTGTATCAGTGCTGGTGAACCACTTAATCCTGAAGTAATAGAAATCTGGAAAGATAAACTGAACCTTGATATATATGATGGGATAGGTATGACTGAAGTAATGGTCTATCTATCAAACCAGGGTGGTATGAAAATAAAGCCTGGAAGTTGCGGGCGACCTCAACCTGGTAAAATTTGTGATATAGTTGATGACAAAGGTAATATCAAAGGTCCAAATGAACCCGGGATGCTAGCAGTTAGAAAAGATGATCCTGGTCTATTTAGAGAATATTGGAATAAACGTGAAAAGACAAACAATAGCTTCAAAGGTGATTGGTTTTTAACTGGTGATGTCCTATATAAAGATGAAGACGGATATTTCTGGTTTTCAGGTAGAGATGATGATCTTATAATGGCCTCAGGCTACAGGATTTCACCATTTGAAGTTGAATCAGCAATTATTTCACATCCTGAAGTTCATGAAGCAGCAGTTGTAGCTAGTCCTGATGAAACACGCGGTGTTATAGTAAAAGCTTTTGTTATTTTACACAACCAACAAAAAGCATCTGATGAACTTGTTAAAGACATACAAAACCATACAAAGATGGTTGCTGCACCCTATAAATATCCAAGGGAGATAGAATTTGTAACTGATCTACCTAAAACTCAGAGTGGTAAGATTAAAAGAAAGAATTTAAGAGAAGCTGAAATTGAAAAAAAAGGAGGTAAAAATCTATGAATATAATAGTTTGTGCAAAACAAATACCTGATATATCTGAGATGAAAATAGATAAGAGTACAAATAAACCAGTTCTAAAAGGAACGCCTCAGATAATTAATGATATAGATAAAAACGCTATTGAAGAAGCAATAAAAATAAAAGAAAAAAACGGTGGGAAAATAACAGTTCTAACAGTTACATCTCTAGATGCAAAAGAAAGAGTTAAAGAGCTTCTTGCAATGGGTGCCGATGAAGCAATTATTGTAAAATCACCTGAAAATATTGATTACTATATGACCGCCCAAATTCTATCAGATGCAATAAAAAAAATAGGTGAATATGATTTAATTTTATGTGGAGAGGCATCTGTTGATTTATTCAGCGGTCAAATTGGTCCAAGACTTGCTGGATTATTAAATATCCCGCAACTTACCTATGCTCAAAAAATAGATTCTGATAAAGATAAAATCACTGCTGAGAGAAACACAGGTGATAATATGGTTACAACTGAATCAAGTTATCCTGCATTAGTTACAGTTACTAAAGAAATAAATGACCCAAGGCTTCCTAGCCTTATGGAGATTCTTGCAGCTGCTAATAAACCAATCAATGAATGGAACTCAGATGATATATCTAGTGGTATAAAGCCTTTAGTTGAAACAGTTGATCTAAAAGGAGTTAGTATGGAGAGAAAAAACATTGTATTTGAAAACGATCTTGATGAATCAGTAGATAAACTTGTTGATAGCCTTGCTAAGGATGGTGTACTTGGAGGGTGATTAAAAATGGTACTTGTTTATTCAGATAATAAAAACCTTACAATAGAGATGCTTTCTAAAGCAAGTGAACTAGCTAAAGAAAACAAAAGTAAAGTTACTTCTGTAATTATTGGTAAAGCTGATGAAAATCTAGCTAATGAATACTTTTCATATGGAGCTGATAAAGTATTTATCGCTGAATCAGACATTGATAATTTTAAAGCAGAGGAATATGCAAACATCTTCAAAAAAATAGTTGAAGAAAATAAAGATGAGATAATTTTGATTGGTTCAGACAAGAATGGTAAAGAACTTTCAGCAAGACTAGGAGGAATATTAAATGCTGGAGTTGTGGCTGATTCAAATAATATTTACTTTAAAGAAGGAAGATTAACAACTGAACGAGTTGTCTATAGCGGTAAATCAATAGCTGTTGAAAAATTCAATTCATCTCCTGCAATAATTACAGTACCAGGAAAAGCCTTTGATCCACTTAAAAAAGATGATAGTAGAAAAGGCGAGATTGTAAAAAAGAAAATCGACTATGAAAAATCGAATTCAAAGAATGTAAAAACTCAAGAGTTAGTTACTGAAGGTGTGAATGTTGAGGATGCTGAAATTATTGTCTCCTGCGGACGTGGTTTTAAAAACAAAGAAGATATAAAAATAGCTAGCGAACTTGCTGATGTAGTAAAGGGAAAAACAGTTGGATGCAGCAGACCCATTGCTGCTGATTTAAAATGGCTTTCTGAAGACCACTGGATTGGCCTTTCTGGTAGAAAAGTAAAACCTAAACTATATATTGCAGCAGGAATAAGCGGTCAGATTCAACATATCGCTGGCATGCGTGACAGTGGGATAGTTGTTGCAATAAATAAAGACCCTGATGCACTAATTTTTAAATCAGCTGACTATGGAATAGTAGGCGATTTATATGATGTAATTCCAAAACTAACAAATGCAATAAAAGAAAAAATGGGATAAAATTTTTTCTCATCTTTCTTTTTAATAAAATTTACGAGGTGAGTATATCTGAGTAGAGAAAAAGATATAGAACTAATCAAAAAAATACCAGAAGAAAAACTATCTGATTTTATCTTTATGCATCTTAGGGACATGTGGGCTGTTGATGGATTTTACTATATGTTTATTGAAGAAAAATATGGAACAGAGGTTGCTACTGAAATTGATAGAAAAGTATGGGGAGTAATGGGAAAAATAGAAGCAAGGAAAATAAAAAAACTCTTTAATTTTAGAGATGATTCTGTTAAGTCTCTTATGAAAGCACTTAGTTTTTCAGGGTGGTCAATGGATCTTGAGGATAAAGAAATTGAGGTAATAGATAAAAACAAAGCAGTTCTAAGAAACATTAAATGTAGAGTTCAAAATACTAGAATTAAAAAAGGTCTAGGTGAATTTGGCTGCAAACCAGTTAGATTTGGTTTTTTAAAATCTTTTGCTAAAGAATTCAATCCAGAAATAAAAGTTACTTGTAATATGTGCCCGCCAGATGATCATCCAGATGATCTATGGTGTGAGTGGGAATTTAAGTTATAGAAGGAATAAATTATGAAAAATTCAAAAGAATATAAAGAAAGTCTAAAAAAAATGAGGCCAAATATCTATAAATTTGGAAAACTCATAGAAGATGTTACAACTAATCCAGCAACAAAAAGAACAGTAGAAGGACACGCTCAAATATTTGATGCAGCTCAAAAAGAAGAATACAAAGATATTCTAACAACAAAATCTGATCTTACAGATAAAAGA
The DNA here is from genome assembly GCA_964554985.1 of uncultured Thermoplasmatales archaeon. Taxonomy (GTDB): domain Archaea; phylum Thermoplasmatota; class E2; order DHVEG-1; family DHVEG-1; genus CAYZTD01. The sequence continues at coordinate 4,819 of CAZKQS010000035.1, forward strand.
GTAGTCCGCTATCTATCAATTCTAAAAAATGCTGAGGATATGATTAATAACGTTAAGATGAAACGCTTGATGTTTAATCTAACTGGTACTTGTACTGGTGGTAGATGTGCTGGGTTTAATGCACTAAATTCTATGTGGGCAGCAACTTATGATATTGATAAAGATATGGGTACAGATTACCATAAAAGGATAAAATCTTGGCTTAAAAGTTCTCAAGAAAATGATATCACACTAGCTGGTGCTCTTACTGATCCAAAGGGCGATAGAAGTAAATCACCAAGTATGCAGAAAGACCCAGATATGAGCCTTCATGTAGTTGAAGAAAAAGACGATGGAATAGTTGTGCGCGGTGCTAAAGTTATGATATGTGGTATTGCTGCAGCCAACGAAATCTTTGTTATGCCTGGAACTGGTTACAAAGAGCCTGACAAAGATTATGCTATTTCATTTGCAATACCTCGCGATATAGAAAATCTTACTATAGTAGAAGCTCGTCACCCAAGTGATACTAGAGAACTAGAAACTGGTTTTGATATACCTGTTGAAAAAGGAGGTATTACTCAAGCCTATTTATTGTTTGAAGATGTGTTTGTTCCAAAAGAAAGAGTTTTTATGAACAAAGAATACAAATATGCAATTAGAGCTGTTATGAACTTTATTGCGCCATATAGAGCTGCTATTGGAGGATGTGTTGCAGGACAAGGTGATCTTATGATTGGTGCAGCAGCACTTATGGCTCGTGCTAATGGTTTATCTGAAAAAGTATTCCGTGGAAAAATAACACAGATGATTATGAACAATGAAACAACCTTTGGAATGGGTATTGCAGCAAGTGCTTTAGGTAAAAAGCATCCAAGTGGAGTATGGATTCCAAATTCACTACTTTCAAATGTAAACAAAGTTCATGTTGGAACTCTACCTTATGATACAAAAAGAATCGCTCAAGATATCGCTGGCGGCATTGCTGAAACAGGATGCCTTCCGTCATGTGAAGATATAAACAATGAAAAATATGGTGAACTACTTAAAAAATACTTAAAAGCAAATTGTTCGGGTGAAACACGTGCAAAGATTAGTAGACTAATCGAGTGGCTTACAATTGGAGCAGGTGTTCCAGGTTGTATGCATGGTGGCGGATCACCTGATGGTGCAAAACTAATGATTAATCTAAAAACAGATCTTAATCACTATATTGATCTAGCTAAAAGACTAGGAAATATTGAGGAAGATATAGTAGTTGAATCAAAAAAGAAGAAAAAATAATTTTTTTTATTTTTTTAAACTGTCTCGTCAATCATTGGGATTAACTGTTTATCTTTGTATCCTTTTTGCTGCATTGCACCTGATGGACAAGCCGCAGCACAAGCACCACAACCCATACAAAGTGCTTCATTTACTTTAGCTTGGGTTTTACCATCTTTATCTTTTTCAAGTTCAATTGCAGTATATGCACAGACACTAACACATGTCCCACAGCCAGAACATAGATCTTCATCAACACAAGCAACAAGTGGTTCAGATTCAAGTTTATCTTTAGATAAAATATTTGAAGCTCTTGATGCAGCACCACTAGCTTGAGCGACTGTATCCTGAATATCTTTTGGACCCTGGCAGCATCCTGATAAAAAGATTCCGCCAGATGCTGTATCCATTGGTTTTAATTTGGGATGGGCTTCTAAATAAAAACCATCATCGCTTTGTGAGATTCTAAGTTTTTTTGCAAGATTTTTAGCATCATTTCTAGGTGTGATCGCAGGAACTAATACCACTAGATCAGATTTTATTTCATAGAGCTTTGATGTCATTGTGTCAAAAACTTCAACAGTTAAATTCTCATCGTTGTTTCTTACTTCCGATGGTCTTCCGCGGAACATGTTTGTATTTATTCCACGTATTTTTCTATAAAACTCTTCATAACCTTTACCATAGCTTCTAATGTCAGTATAGCAAAGATTGATTTCAACATCGTTTCCAAATTTTTCACGCAGTAGATAAAGCTGCTTGAGTGCACTCATACAACCTATTCTACAGCACCAGCTGCAACTGTTTTCATCACGGCTACCAACACAAAGAACATAAGTAATACTCTTAGGTTTTTCACCATTTTCTGGTAGAACAATTTCGCCCTTTGTTGGACCCGATGAATTTATAAGGCGTTCCATTTCCATAGAAGTAATAACATTTGGATCAGAATAGTTATATTCAAAGACTTTTCCTTGATCGATTAAATCATAACCTGTTGCAACAACTATAGCACCAACATTTAGTTCAATTTCTTCATCTTTTTGCTTAAAATCAATTGCTCCCACTTCACATGCTTCAACACAAAGTGGACCCTTACCACATTTTCCTTTAGTAAGCATAAGGCAGCTATCTTTATCAATAGTGCATTTCAATGGAATGGCTTGTGGAAACGGAATATAGATGGCACTGCGTTTACCCATTCCTTCATCAAAGATACTATTGACATGACCTTTTAATCTACAAGCATCAACACAATCCCCACAGCCAGTACACTTATCAAGGTCAACAAATCTTGCTTTCTTTTTTACTGTGATCGTAAAATTACCAATACTTCCATCTACTTTTTCGACCTCTGAATATGTTAAAAGCTCAATATTTGGGTTATTAGATACCTCCATCATCTTTGGAGTAAGAATACAACCAGAACAATCAAGAGTTGGAAATGTTTTATCAAGTTGAGCCATACGACCGCCTATTGTTGGTGATTTTTCAACTAAATAGACTTTGTGGCCTTTATCTGCGATATCAAGTGCAGTTTGAATACCAGCAATACCGCCGCCTATCACAAGAGCTTTTGGAACAACATCAATTAATGATGATTCAAGAGGTTCAAGAAATCGAGCTTTAGCAACAGCTCCTTTGATTAATGCCTTTGCTTTCTCCGTTGCTTTTTTCTTATCATCATGAACCCAGCTGCACTGCTCACGAATGTTTGCAATCTCTAGATTAAAAGCATTCACACCGCCTTCTTCAACAACACCACGGAAGGTATGTTCATGCATACGCGGGCTGCAACATGCAATTACAACAGAATCAAGTTTATGTTTTTTGATTGAATCTTTAATTAGATTAGATCCAACATCTGAACACATATATTTGTAGTCTTTACTAACAACTACATCATCAAGTTTTTTTGAAAATTCAACAAGTTTTTTAACATCTACACTAGAAGCAATATTAATCCCACAGTGACAAACAAAAACACCAATCTTATTTCCCATTTTATTTACCTCCTAGTTTAATTTTATCAACAGGACTCTGATTGAGATCAAGACCAAGTTTTTCATCTGAAATACCTATTGACATACCTATAATTTGGGTGAGGTAAACAACTGGAACCTCAAGTTTTGTTGCAACAGTATCACCAGCTTTTTTCTGCCTTTGATCATATTGCCTGTGACACCATGGACAGGTATCAACGAAAACATCAAAACCAAGGTTCTGAACGCTTTTTAGTTTTTCACCAGTTTTTGTTAGAGCAGTCTCAGCATGATTAGCATTCAATAAGCCTCCGCAGCAGTCAAGTTTTTCTGGATAATTATCTAACTTTGCACCTAAAGCTTTTAAAATATTTTCAATTTTCTGGGGTTTTTCTGAATCATCAGGGCGCCCTACTTCACTAGGTCTAATCAAATGACAGCCGTAGTGAGTTGCAATTTTTAAATCTTTAAGACTTTTTTTTGCTTGTTTTTTAATTTTTTCAATACCGATTTTGTCATGTAAAATATCAAGAATGCTTAGAATTTTAGATGTACCCTTATATTCAAGTCCTTCATCTTTTAGATGTTTGTTGATTCTATCTTTCATATCAGGATCTGAATCAAGGATTTTTTTAGCATCAGTAAGTGCTAGATGACACATAGGACAAGGTGCAAAAATATTTAGATCATTTTTTTCTGCTATAGCAATGTTTCTTGCTGAAAGTGTAAGAGTCATCATTTGGTTTACACTTTTAATTGGCTCTCCACAGCAGGAAAAATCTTTTATATCTACAAGATCAACATCAAGTTTTGGTAAAACTTCACGTAAACTCATTTCATAGGCATATTGTTCTGTAGGCATTACACAACCAGGATAAAATGCATATTTCATAATTTTTCAAACCTCCAACTATACTTTCTCCACAGCAATTTTTGAAATCATTCCTTGAAACTTTGCTGGATCTGTTGGTTTAGAAATATCTGGTAAATTTAGATCCGATCTGTTCCTAGTTTTATTGTCTCTAGTTGATACAGTTTTAACTTCTTGAACTAAGCCTGTACCTAGGATACTTTGTAACCACTGTGTGTATTTTCCAGGTACTTGTTTACCAGATGCAACTGCCATGTTTTTTAAAGCAAATAATACATCAACAGGTGCAACCTTCTGCGGACATCTCTCTCTACATTTAAAGCAGCTCATACATGTCCAAATTATGTCACTATTAACCATTTCATCTATTAGCCCACGTTTTAACAAGGCAACCATTTTGTGTGGCTCAAGTTCTAAAAGTTTATGTGCTTCACAACCAGATGTACACTTACCGCATTGATAACAAAAATCTGATGCCTGCTCTTGTAGTTTTTTTAATCTATTATTAATCTCATCTCTTACCTCATCTTGAGGTTCACCCATTGAAGTTAAATCTACTATTCCCATTATTCATCACACAACATAACAGCTAATATTAATCTCCTTTTTACGCCTAAAACCCCTAATATAATGCAAGTTTCTTATAGATAAATCGTATTTAAAATTACCTTATTTTTCTTTTGTAAATTCCTATAAAATAGATTTATTTACCCTTAAAATTTGCTTTTCTTTTTTCAACAAAAGCTCTAACTCCTTCACTAAAATCTTCAGTTCCGGAAACATTTGAAGCAGTGTTACTTTCTAAATTAAGATGATCTATCATTGTATTCTCAAAGCTTTTATTAATTAACATTTTAGCTTTACCAACTGCAATTGACGGAAAATTTCTAAAAATATCAACAAATTTTTCAACTTCCGAATCTAGTTTTTCTTCTTCAACTACCTTATTTACTACACCAATTTCTTTTGCTTTTTCTGAAGTAAAAACTTTTGATGTAAGAATATATTCACATGCTTTTTGATAGCCTACAACTTGAGAGAATAACTGTGTTCCACAACCAGGAGCAAGACCAATTCCAATAAAAGCAGTTCCAAATTTAGCGTTTTTATTTGCAATTAAAATATCACAAGCAAGAGCAAGTGAAAATCCAGCACCAAATGCAGCACCATTAATTGCTGCAATTACAGGTTTTTCCATGTTTCTCATCTCTAGAACGCATTTATGGATTATTTTTGTAAGATCCTTTAGAAACTTTGGTTTATCTTCTGCTCTATGCATCTCTTTTACATCTCCACCGCCGCAGAATCCTTTGCCTGTTCCTTTTAAAACAACTGCTTTGATAGATTTATCTTTATTTGCTTTTTTTAAGACATCATAGAGTTCTTCACCTAGTTTCATATCAAAAGAATTTAGCCTTTCAGGTCTTTTAAGAGTTATATATGCACAGTTTTTCTTAATTT
>CAZKQS010000036.1:0-2410 GCA_964554985.1 uncultured Thermoplasmatales archaeon
AGTCCTTCTAAAACTTGAATCGAATCAGTATCATATAGTCCATTTTTATCTTTTTTTTCTGCCATATTGCTCACTTTTTGTTTTTAGTAATTACACTAAATGTGATAATTTATTAGAGTTATTTTTTCATCCCATCTCACGGGTGCTTTTTTAACTATTTTCATATGGAGTAGAGGCTAATAAATGTTGCTATTAAAAAAGGCAAAAATTAAAGCTTTGTTTTTTTAAAAAAAGATATAAAATGCTTAATTGTTTTTAGTCTAAAAAATTATGGTGATTATATTTGAAAAAAACTAAAGAAAATAAATTAAAATTTACAAAAAAATTTTTTCTTGTTTTTGTGATGCTATTTTTAGTTTCTATGACTTTTATATCTGTTAATGCTGCTGATTATGAAGACTATGCCCCAATTTTTTATTTTGAAGGTGAAGAAAATTGTTATCCTGTTGATGTTTCTTATCATATAAATAATGCAAATTTAGATACTTTTGTTGAAGGTTATTCCGCATTTTTACCAGTTGATGCATCAACTGTTCCTTTTTCATCTCTTTCTACGTTAGTTCCAGGAATAACTGAGGAAGATATTCAGTATACTCATCTTGATAATACAATAGGAACTGTTGATGATAATAAAATAATAAATGATTATCAAAATAAAGAGAGTTCTCTTGGATATAAGATTTATTACAGATCTTTTACAAGTGAAGGGAGCCAAGTTATTCAGTACTGGATGTTTTACGCGTTTAATGATGGAGAACTTAATAAACATGAAGGAGACTGGGAGATGGTGCAAGTAGTTATACCATCTGACGGTTCATCTAAGTGGGTTGCATACAGCCAGCATCACAGTGGCCAAAAGGCAGATTGGGATCAAGTTGAGAAAACTGGTACAAATATCAAGGTTTATGTTGCAAGAGGTTCACATGCAAATTACCTTCGCTCATATTCTGGTAAACTAGGCTTAGGTATGGGTAGTGATTATGTTGGTTCAAATGGTAAGGTTTTTGAATACGGAGATTACGATTTAGAAGAGTTATCAACCCAAGATTGGCTTGAATATAATGGACATTGGGGTGAAGTAAATTCCATTGATGATATAGTTCTTGGAAGAGCTGGCCCATATGGTCCAAAATATAGAGAATCTGGAGATATGTGGGATAATTCTGTATCCTGGGGTAATAGCCTTACGGCTTCTTCAGATGCAATGTTTCTTGGTGAATGGTTTATCTATAATTTTGTATTGATTTTTGTAGCAATTACAATAATTACTTTAGTAATTCTATTAGTAAAAATCTATTACCGTCATAAAAAATATGGTCTAGGGCCTCGGATAGTCTCTATGCTATATATTAATGGTATTAATCTTAGGAGCATTGGAAATATCCTTTGTTTTATAGGTATTGTTTTAGCAATAATTGGCCTATTTTTATCTTGGTATTCAGTTTCAGGAAATATTGATATCGCTGGAGAAGGAACTGGTGGACTTGTTGAAATAATAAGCTTGAATGGTATTGAAGGGATTAAAGCAAATATTCCTAGTTTATATGGTTCAATTCCTATTGGTGCTGTTATTATACCATTTTCAATGATAATTGGTATCGGCATAATTTTTATGATTATTTCAACTGTTGGTTTACATAAAAGTAGAAAACTTGGATGGAAATATATCTTCCGCGGTATCAGATTGTTTTTACCAATCATTTTTTTATTAATTCTAATAATGGCTATTGGTTCAATGGTTGACAGTAGTTCATTACTGCCTTCAGATGCATCACAAGGTGATAACTATGCAACTGAGATTATTTCCTCTTTTACTAGTTCACCGTGGGGTGGTGAAAAAAGTATAGCTGTTAGTGAACAAAATGTTCAAGGAAGTATTTATATGAAGTGGGGCCTTGGCAGTGGTGCTTATCTTTTGATTTTTTCAGGTGTTATTATGCTTTTTGCAGGTATATTAGAAGTAATTGACAATAAACAATTCTTCCAACCAAAAACACCAATTACAAAAAATAAAAAAGAAAAGAAGATAATTGAAGAAAAAACCCCTCCAAAACAAACTGAAACATCAGCATCACCTATTGTTGAAGATGTTTTTTGCCCTCAGTGCGGCACAAAACTAGGTAAGGATACAAAGTTTTGTACTAATTGTGGATATAAAATGAATTAATAACAACTCATTTTTCTTCTTTTTTGTAAAACTCTTTTAACCTCTTTTTACATACCAATTTTAGATTTTGGGGGTTTTTAGTTGATAGTAAATTGTGATCTTCATATACATTCACGTTTTTCAGGTGCAACCAGTAACAAGATGAATATTGAGACTATTTCAAAACAAGCTCCTAGAAAAGGTATTGATATAGTTGGTACTGGTGACTGTCTTCACAGCGGATGGTTAAAGGAAATAAAACAG
>CAZKQS010000036.1:2420-10114 GCA_964554985.1 uncultured Thermoplasmatales archaeon
GAAGAAGGAACCTTTGAACTTAATGGGACTCGATTTATTTTAACTGTAGAAATTGAAGGAATAAAGCGTGTTCATCATCTTGTCTATTTTCCTAGTTTTCCCTCTGTTCTTGATTTCAAGGAGCGTATAAAATCTAAATCAAAGAATCTTGAAACTGATGGTAGGCCAAATGTTCAATTGTCTGGTGAGGAACTTGCTCAAATTGCCAAAGATGTAGATGCATTAATTGGCCCAGCACATGCATTTACACCATATACTTCAATGTATGCTGCTTACGGCTCTTTAGATGCTTGTTATGGCGATATGGCTGATTATGTAAGTTTTGTTGAATTAGGTCTAAGTGCTGATACTTATTTTGCTGATAAAATAAAAGAACTTCACAGGCTCACTTTTCTTACAAATTCTGATTGTCATAGCCCGCATCCTGTTCGTTTGGGTCGAGAGTTTAATCGATTTAAAGTAAAAGAACCAACGTTTAATGAAATTAAAAAGGCTATTCTTAGAAAAGACGGTAACAGATCTATTTTAAATGTAGGTCTTCCACCTCAAGAAGGAAAATACCATGAAACAGCATGCCGTAAGTGTTATACTCATTATGATATAGCTGATGCGGTCCGCAGACGTTTTAAATGTAGCTGCGGTGGAAGAATTAAGAAAGGTGTTAAAGACAATATAAATGAAAAAGCTGAGTTAATCGAACCTGAGCATCCTGATTATAGGCCTGATTATGTTCATTTGATCCCAATGGCTGAAATTATCACAAAAGCTGTTGGTCAGAGAAATCCTTTTACAAAAACTGTTACAAAACGTTTTGATGAACTTGTAAATGTCTTTGGTAGTGAAATAAATGTTTTACTTGAAGCTGATATTAATGAAGTAGCAAAGATAACTGCTCCGGCGATTACTTCAGCTATTCAATCATTTAGAGATAAAAAAGTTACAATTATTCCTGGTGGCGGAGGCGAATATGGAAAGATTCTTCTTCCAACTGAAGATGAGATTACTATTCCAAATATTGGCCCTGAAAATAAACAAAGTAGCCTTGTTGATTATTAGATAGGAAAGATTATGATGGATGATGATAAAGCACTTTTAGAAATTAAAAAGATCATTTCAGATTCAGATATGGTTTTAGAAGATGTTGTTGATTTTTTATGTAACAATTTTGATCATTACAGCTGGGTTGGAATTTATATAGTTGAAGGAGAAAACCTAGTTTTAGGTCCATGGAAAGGACCTAACGCAACAGAGCATACTAAAATTCTGATAGGTAAAGGTGTTTGTGGTAGTGCAGCAAAGACTGGAAAAACAGAAGTTGTTAGTGATGTACATGCTGATGATAGATATCTATCTTGTTTTGTTTCAACTAAATCTGAGATAGTCATACCAATTAAAAAGAATGGAGAAATTCTTGGTGAAATAGATATAGATTCAGATAAAAAAGCAGCTTTTACAAAAAAAGATAAAAGTTTTCTTGAGAAAGTTGCTGATATGCTCAGCGAGCATATCTAGCAAACTTTTCAGCACTCAAGATCTTCATCATTGACTAAAAAGTCTCAGAAAGGGTTCGTTCATCACTAATGTATAAAATACATCTCCTTAGATTTAATAGTTATGCTTGTTTACTTGACTAAATTTTTCATGCTTTTCATATAATATCTAGTATGACATATAATATGATAACCGGATATCCACATAAAAAATAAGGAACTTATATTATGTAATTGAGTAAAACTTGGGCCCAGGTTTATTAAAATTCTCATATTTGTCATGAAAAGTAATACTACTCCAGTTATTGCGGAGGGGATAAAAAATATTAGCAATAGAATATTAAAAATGATTTTTTCCTTTGAATTTGTAATTTTTCCTTTTTTTACAAATATTTTTAGGATTAGTATTAAAACAAGAGTAATTACAAAGGATATTATCAATAATATTGGAAATCTTATGTTGATTTCTTGATCTAATGTAGAAATATTTCCTTCTTCGTTTTCTAACTTTTTTTCTTCAGTTGGGTCTGATTGTGAATGATCACATATTCCCTCATTGTTTGTGTCTATATATCTCCAACATGTACCAGGATACTCTTCATCTTCATATCCAAAAGGACAATCATCCCATGCTAAAGATTTTGAACTTAGAGCTATCAATATCAAAACAAGTCCAAAAGTTAATAGGGTTTTTTTATGTATTTTTATCATATTCTGTCATCCTGTTTATCATAAATAAAATTTAATAATGTTAACTATTTTCTTTTTTTATAAAACTTACAAAAATATAAAAAAGAAAATTTTGAGATTAAACCATGTCGCCTATATCTACTTCATCGTCCTCTGGAACAAAGAAATCATCGACTTCTTCTAATATGTCCTCTTCTGAAATATTTTCATTAGATGGGTAATTACTTTTATTGCTGTCTGAATTAGGCTGATTAAAAGATACAAAGATTAAAGTTGCTGAAATTACTACTATTAGAAGGATAAATGTGGTTATTATTTTTTTATTCATTTTTACCAATCACTCCATTACTATTTGCCTTTTCCTTTACCAGTATTGCCACTGCCATTATTTTCATTACTATTATTTCCCTTTTCATTTCCATTATCTTGAGAACCTTTTCCAGAATTTCCTTGATTGTTTTGATTTTGATTTATTCTTTCTTGGATTTTTTCCATCAAATTGGTATTTCCTGTCTCATTAGCTTTTTCTAATCTTTGTTGCAGTCGATCTTGTTTTCTTTCTGTAAAATTAGCTTTAACTTTATTTGCAAGAGCGTTTGCACTAGCTTGGTTTTGAATATTTTCTTTTTTTATATGCCCAAATATTTCTTTTTTCTTACTTTGTGCTTTCATATTAACCATTTTATTTAACTGGAGTTTTACTTGAGTAAGATTCATTGTACCATTCATGTAACTAGTAACAACTGAGTTGTTACCCTGTCCAACTATACCATATAATCTGTACAATTGATTTCTATTAAACTGTTTAATCTGATTTTGTATCTTCTTTGAATAGTTTTGTAATTCATCGCTTAGGTTTTCTCTGATCTGCTGGCGTATTTCTTTATATTTTACTTCACTAAGCATATCTTTTATTGTGTTTCTAAATAAAGTTGTAAGATTTTTAGAATCATGTTTTAATCCAACAAAAACTTCAACTGCATCACTAGCATTTGGATCAGCATTTTTAACTTGTTCTAAGACTAATTCTAATTCATCAAGTATTTCTTCTAAATTTGTTGTGTTATATTCAAGTCCTTCTAAAACATCAACTGCCATTTCACCTTTCAAAAGATTTCTTGTTATTGCTTTTTCTAGTTGTAAAAGCCTTATTTTTGAACCAAGAGAATAGTTCATAATTATTACTTCTCTTACCGTTTCATTATTATCAATTTCGCTTGTTGATTCAAATCCAGGTTCTGAAATTAGATTTTCTTCAGCGTCTTCAGCCAATGCTAATGAAGAAATTGAAACCATTAGCATAAGTAAAATAATTATTCCAATAATTTTTTTCATATCAAATACACCTCGGTTTTTCTAAGCCTAGTAGTATATTGGATGAAACAGCATATATAATCTAACCGGAACAAGGTGGAACATACCGGAAAAAAAGTTATAAAAATTAAAATTCAATGTTTTTTTAATCGAATTAAATTTGACATGCCAGTTTTTTCTATTTCAATAAGATCTTTAAGTTCTAAAGAATGAACATTTCTTGAAACAGCTGCTTTTGGAATTTTTAGTTCTTTTTGTATATCAGTTTGAGTTAAAGGTCTATTTTTATCTATTAAAAGCTTCATTATCTTTCTTTGCCGAATGCTTAGGCCTTTAAGATTATATTGATTTGCATCTTTAGAAAATCCTTTTTCTTTTGTTTTATCTTGGTATATGAAATATATTAGTAAAATTGTTAAAGCTATTATTAAAAACAAAAGCATCCAAAGTACATAATCGTTTGTTGAAAGTTCCTGGGATGTATTATCTATCTGGTATTGTACTGAAATTGATAGTTTTTCATTATTTCCAGAACCCGTTATGACTAACCTTCCGTCGTCTTCTTCAATTCCATTAAATCCAGATGCATCTATGTAATTTATTATTGACCCGCCTGGAAGATTTAATGAATAAATGTAATCTGAAAAAACTTCTTCTTTAGTAATATTTAAAAGCCAGTAGCTCTGTTTTTTATAGGTATATTTTTCTGTATTTTGACTAATTAGATCAGGATGATTTGATATCCCTTCAATATCAACAATGCCCTTTTCATCAACTGTTATTTCAATATCTGCATAATAATTTTGAGCAGAAATTTGTGGAGTAAGTAAAATAAAAATGATTAAAAATAGGATTATGAACAATTTAAGTAATTTGTTCTTAATTGCCATTTTTTCTCCTTAATTACCCCATTACATCCCAGATAGTATTTTTCCAAATATCTCTTATTTCATCGATTTTTAGATCTATTAATTTTTCTTTTTCTTTAATTACTAAACTATTAGATTTAGTTTTTCCAATCTTAATAAATGGGGTATTAGTTTCTTTAAGTGTTTTTTCAAATTCTTTTATTTTGTCTTTTTTAACTTCAACAATCCATCGGGTGTTTGACTCTGAAAATAGTTTGAAATCAGATCTTAAATCCTCTCCTAATTTAGATATATCTATTTCACAGCCAAGGTCTCCACCAATTGACATTTCAGATAAACACACTGCAATTCCACCTTCACTTACATCATGGCAGGACAAAATTAGTTCTTTTTTAATTGAAAATAGTATTCCATTCATACAATCCTTTAATATTTTCAAATTGCTTTTTGGAACTTTTCCCCCTTCCAAGTTTAACGACTTATAATATTCAGAACCACCCATTTCCTTTTCAGTTTCCTTACCAACTAGATAAATAGGATTTCCTTCAAACTTAAAATCAGATGTGACACATTTTCTAATGTCTTCAACTATTCCAATGCTAGTTATCTGTGGAGTAGGTGGAACAGATGTTTTAATCGATTCATTATAAAAACTTACATTTCCAGACATAAAAGGTAGTTTCATTTCTTTAGCTGAGTCACCTAGGCCTCTGCATGCTTCATAAAATTCACCCATTTTTTCTGGTTTTTCAGGGTTTCCAAAGTTAAGGCAATCTAGGAGAGCATCTGGTTTTGCACCAACTGAAACAAGATTCCTACAATTTTCATCAATTGCAGATACTGCTCCATTATATGGATCACGCTCCATAAATCTTGGGTTAACATTTGATGTTACTGCAAGACCTCGATAACTATCTTTTAATGGTTTTAAAACAGTTGCATCACCGTGTCCTTCGAAATTGATTTTACCTTGTAGTGGTTTTATAACAGTGTTTCCTCTTACTTCATGATCGTATTGTCTTATAACCCATTCTTTACTTGCAATATTATAGCTTGATAAAATCTTTTTAAGTGTTTTTTCTAGATCAGGCATATCAAAAATTGGATCTTTAGTATCAATTTTTTTAGGTTCTGCCATAGGTCTTTCACAGGTATCATAAACTGGACCACCTGTAAAAAAATCCATGTCCATCTCTAGAATCTTTTCTTTCTTGTAAAAAACTCTTGTAATCTTTTCAGGTATTACTTTTCCAACAACTACAGCTTTTACATCCCACTGGTTACAGATATGTAAGACTTTATCAATATTTTCAGGTGAAACTAGAAACATCATACGTTCCTGGCTTTCAGATACCCATATCTCCCAAGGGCTAAGTCCTTCTTCTTTCAAAGGAATATCATCAAGATGAATTTCAGCACCAAACCCTGCATCATATGCAAGTTCTCCGCATACACAAGAAAGCCCCCCTCCTCCAAAATCTTTCAAGCCTTCTAATAGGCCTTTTCTATTGCATTCTAGTGTAACATGAATTAATGGTTCTTTAGTGATAGGATCTCCTACTTGGACCGCTGATCTACTTGATTCTTCACTTTCATCAGTAAGTTCAGCACTAGCAAAAGTTACACCATGTATCCCATCACGGCCAGTTTTTCCACCGACATAAACATATATATTGCCTGGTGCTTTAGCTCGGCTGTGTATCATTTCTTCTTTTTTCATAATGCCAACACAGCCTACATTTACTAGGCAGTTGCCAGTATAACCTTTATGAAAATATACTTGACCAGATAGAGTTGGGATACCTATTCTATTTCCATAGTCTCTAATTCCATCGACTACACCTTTGAATAAAAAACGAGGATGTTTTGTACCTTTTGGAACTTCATTTTGAGGTAGATCAAGTGGTCCAAAAAACAAGGGATCTATATATGCAATCGGCTGACTTCCCATGCATACAATGTCTCTAACAATGCCCCCAACACCAGTTGCAGCGCCGCCATATGGTTCAACTGCAGAAGGGTGATTATGTGATTCAAGTGCTGCACAATAATAATGATCTTTGTCAAATTCTACAACACCGGCATCCTCTCTTGCTATAATTTTTTCTTCTTCAATTCCAAATACGTGTTCTTTAAGGGGAACTTTGCTTGATTTATAGCAGCAGTGTTCACTCCAAGCTTGACCTAGAGCCTGTAGTTCTATATCAGTTGGATTTCTGTTTTTTTCTTTGAAATATTCTTTTATTCTTTTCATCTCAGATAGATTTAATGCAATCCCCATTTTTTCTGAGATTTCTACTAAATCCTTATCTGAAGAAGAAAGAATTTCTACTATAAAGCAATCACATTTATCTGTCTTTTTTTTAAACAATCTTTCAGTATTCAAAAATTCTCACCAAAATTATTTTTTTATAATGTCAATATCATAGGTATGAATAACTGGATTAGTTAAAAGTCTCTTACACATCTCTTCAACATTTTTTCTTACCTTTGTTTCATCTTTTTCATCAATTAAAAGATCAAACGTACGAGTTGTTTTAGCCTCTTTTACATTTTGAAAACCAAGTAATTTCAATGCCTTTAAGGTATTTGCTCCCTCTGGATCTGACACTCCTTTTTTTAAACCAATTGTAACTTTTGCTTCAAACATAAAATAATATTCCCCTTACATTTCTGGCATTAAAAAAATACTAGATAAGGTTATCGTTTTCACAAATCTTTGAAAAGTTTTTTTATCTTATCTCTAAAATCTTTAATTGATCTTTCGTTTGTAACTTTTATATCTGCTGATTCAATTACTTTACCTATGCCCCAGCTTAGTTCTCTGCGGTCTCTTTCTTTTATCTTTTCAATATCTGAGCTATCATCTTCTCTTCTGCGGTTCATTGCTCTTTTGTGTCTTATTTCATCGTTAACTTTTACAGCTACTAAAATAAAATCTTTGCCAAGATTTTTTTTAAAAAAATCAACTTCTTCTATGTTTCTTACCCCGTCGATTACGATTTTTCCTCTGTTTTCTATATCCTTTATTTTTTCAAATGTTTTCTTAGCCCATATGTTCATTCCATGTTTTTTTCTCATATTTGTTGCTATCTTTCCAACATTTGAATCGTTTATTTCCTGGCCACGTGCTTTTGTTTCTTCCCAGATCATATCGCCCATTCTTATAACTGGAATGTTTTGATCTTTAGCAATTTCAACAGCTTCACTTTTTCCTGAAAAAGGCATACCTGTAAAAGCAATTATTTTCAAGTTTCTCTCACCATAGAATAATAAATGCAGGGGGAGCGATTCGAACGCTCGAAGACCTACGTCACAGGGTATCTTAATG
>CAZKQS010000037.1:0-9961 GCA_964554985.1 uncultured Thermoplasmatales archaeon
ACCAGATAGAGGCACATCGAAATGTTACAAGTTTGCAACGATAAACATTGTAGAAGCAGGTAAACGATTTACAATGCTTGCTTTACCTGTTGGTCCTTTTGATAGTAAAGAACAGGTTCTAACTAAACTACTTAGATATGCTCAACAGAGGATTAAGATTAGACGAGTTTATGTTGATCGTGGTTTCTTTGACTCAAAAGCAATTAAAGTATTTGAGCGGTTCCAATTGAAGTATTTGATGCCTGCTACGCAAATACCCACAGTAAAAAAGATGCTGAGTATTGCTTCATCACCGTGTGTAATTACTGATTTTGAGATGAAAGATATAACTTTCAACCTTGTAATAGTAGAAGATGAAAATGGTGATAAAAGAGCATTTGCAACCAATGAAGAATACAATGAAAACGATGTATACCTTGCTGAAAGACTCTTTTTGTTGTATGGTAAACGTTGGGGTGTAGAGACAAGTTATCGTGTTAAGAAGCATTCTTATCTTCCAAAGACGACCTCGAAGAACTATTTCATTAGACTTTTTTATTTCATGTTTTCAGTATTGTTGTATAATCTGTGGATTCTTGCTGATATCCTTATCTGGCTATCTCTTTTCGGCAGGGTAGGAGAGGATCATCTTGTTACTTCCAAGCTTTTTGGAACAATGCTTTATACTATTGATCCTGGAGGCGGATAACAGATGCACATTTTTGGTTGTTATACAGTTTTTTTATTAGTTTGAAATAGTTTTATTTTTGAAAATTTCAGATTTTCTAACCCTTTTTATCCGTTTTCTCCTTAAGTAACACGTTTTACAGTAGTAAAAAACTTAATAATTTGGCAAAGTTCTTAGTTTCATAGTTAATTATATGTATACTTTCGGAACTACTAATTCTTTGATAAGTTATATATAAGACTACAAGTTTACCGTTTTTTATTCAGTAAAAAGGTGATACTATGCGAAAAAGGGCACAGAAGAAATCAAAACCTGAAATTGTAAAACAAAAAAAACCCCGGCATATAAACAAGAAACAGCCTGAAAAAGTTGAAAAATTCAGCCTAAGTAAGAATGGATGGGTGGCAATAACCCTAGTTAGTATATTTGTTCTTGTCCTTCTTTTAAACACCTTTTTTAATTTTACAAGTGGTGTTGCCTATAACCCTGATGGAGATGATTTAAAGAAATATTATCTTTCAGGTCCTGACCCTTATTATAACATGAGATTAGTTGAAGAAACACATGCTGCAGGAGAATATGCTTTTTATGGAAATGCAGATCCTTTGCTTAACTATCCTATTGGACGAGCGGGAGGAGGGCGTGCTCCTTTACTAGTTATGTCTTCACTTGGTTTTAGTAAACTTTTAACACCATTTATGGATGAAATAGATGCAATTGGTTTGTCAATGCAGTTTGTACCAGCTCTATTTGGTGCTTTACTTGTGTTTCCAATATATTTTATTGGAAAAACTGTATTTAGTAAAAAAGCAGGTCTTATGGCTGCTTTTTTCCTTGCAATAATTCCCGTGCATATCGGTTCAGGTCATGGTTCGGCATTCTCTCTGTTTGATCATGATTCTTTAAATCTTTTGTTGTTCTTTTTGACGTTTTTATTTTTAATCCTTAGCATAAAAGAAAAAAACAGTACTAGGTCAATACTTTATGCTGTCCTAGGCGGTATACCGCTTGCAGGTCTATCAATGGTTTGGACGGAAGCACAGTTCTTGTATGTTGTTATTGCCGCATATGCTTTTGTCCAGATGATTTTTGATATTTTCTTAAATAAGATTGAATTGAGAGTTTTTAGATCCTCATCTATAATTCTATTTACTGGTTATCTTGTTTCACTACCTGTAATTGCTACTAGATCAGCAGGTTTACCTCTTGACATCCCTCTGTTTTTAGCCTTAGGTGTAACGGTCTTTGGTCTTCTTTACTATTTTTTTGGTATGAAACGAATACCTTGGACCTTGTCTCTTCCAGGTGTTTTTTTGATAGGGGGAATTGGTCTTAGTGTTTTATATGCTCAATCTATAGGGCTTATCAGAATTTCTTTCATGTCTTCTCTTAATAAACTAGCAAGAGTAATATTTGGTTCTGGTGTGTATGGTAATAAAGTTTCTATGACTATTGCTGAGGCTAATACATATCAGATTAGTAATACGGTTATGAGCTTTGGTCCTGCTTTATACTGGGTCGGCTGGGCTGGTCTTCTACTTATGTTTTATCTCTATTATAAGGATAAGATGAAAAGAGAATATCTTTTCCTTATTACTTTATTCATAATTGACCTGTGGCTTACTAGTACTGCAGGGCGTTTTATTAATGATATGGTTCCTTTAATTGCGATACTTTCTGGGGCTGTAGTTTGGTTTGCATTGGATAGACTTGACTATAAGCAGATGGTTAGAAATATCAAAAGTGCAGGTGGTGGTATTCGTGGCTTTAGAAAGGGAGCTAAAATTCTGCATATTTTTGTAATTTTGTTTATTGGCTTTGTTATAATTTTACCAAATGTTTTCTTAGTTTTGGATGCAGCTGTTCCAAATAAAATTTATGAGGAAGATAATGAACTAAAAAGGCTTAAATGGGATATTTTTGGAGATGGGCATTCCGGTGCTTTTGGGCTTAGTGTTGCTAAAGAAAAATATTGGCTTGATGCTTTTAGCTGGTTGAGTAAACAAGATACCAATATTCCTAAACCTGAGGATAGACCTGCTTTTATTTCATGGTGGGATTACGGGTTTTATGAGGTAGCTTCAGGCAAGCATCCGACTGTAGCTGATAACTTCCAGGATGGTATACCTCCTGCTAGTAACTTTCATACAGCAACTAGTGAAAATGAGGCAGTAGTTGTATGGATCTGTCGTTTGCTTGAAGGAGAAGATAGAAACAATGGAAAATTGTCAGATGAAACAAAAAATGCTTTAGAAAAACATCTTGGCAAATCTCACATGCAAAACATTACTACCTGGGCTGAAAACCCTCAAGATTCTCCATCCTATGGTAAACCTATCCAAGAAGAATATCAAAAGTATTTCGAAGAAGACATTGACAGCTCCAAACTTATTGTTGGCGCCCAATGGTCTGAAAATGCATTTTATCACGATATGGTAGATCTACTTGTTAAAGATGAAAATACAAGTATTTCTGATGAAAAAATAACCTCTCTTTATCATGATATTCAAGAAGCAACAGGTTACAGTATTAGATATTATGGTGTTGAAGGTTATGATAAACAGATCTTTAACATCTTTGCATTTTTATCTGATAAAAGCCTTATTTTAGTTGGTTCACCTGAAGATGAATTTGTTAAAATTACATATGAAGGTGTTGATTACTCTACTTATACTGATGGTCAACAAATCTCTGGTGATTTTGAAGAGTATCTTAATTTTGCAGATAGTAAAAAAAGATATGTTCAGATAACAAACACAGGTCAAAGTTATAAAGACCCGTTCTTTAATACTATGTTCTTTAAGACATATTACGGCATATATAAAACAGATCAACAGGGCAATAAACAAATATGGAATGACAATCTTCAGTATCCTTGTGTTGGAATGAAGCATTTCTATGGCGAATATATATCTAATTTTTCTAAGCCTGAACTCCAGTATAACTATAATGGTAAAGCAGCTGTTGTTATTGCTAAATATTATGAAGGAGCGATATTAAACGGAACAATTTCATTTATGAATGAATCTCAGCAAGGTTTCAATGTTGTTGTTTTAAAAAATCTTAGTTATCCTGCTAAAATAGGTGAAGTTGAATTAGGTGAAGTTCCAATAAATCATGATTCAGATACAACAAATTCATTTGGTAACTTTAGCGTTATTTCGGGTGCTGGAGGCTACTTGCAAATAAGTAAAAACCTAGGACAAACTTCGTTTACACTTAAAAATATCACATTTAATGGTGTTGATGAATATGCACCAATCTCTGATAGTGATGCTATGAGAAAAAGCTCAAACTATGAACGGTTTTTGAACATCTCAATTGATCCAGCACAAATTGAGGGTGTTATATATAATGATACAAACGATAACGGTGTTTTTGATAAAGAAATTGATGAACCTCTAAAAGATGTTAATGTTATGGTTCAAGAAATTAAGAAAATTGAAGATGATAAGATAACTGAGCAGGGTACTGAAAATACATCTACAACCGATGAAAATGGTTCATATAGTTTTTCAGGTTTGATACCTGGTCTTTATCGCGTATTTGCTTATGATGATGAGGGCTATACAATTCATTTGAATGATATACAATTATATGAAGGTAAGAAAGAATACAACTTTTACAAACAAAGACCAGGTGATATAGAGGGTACTGTTTATTATGATAGTAACTTTAACAATAAGTTTGATTCTGGTGAAGAAATTGATGACGCTGACGTTACTTTGTCTTATAATAATAAGAAGGTAATGGATACTAAGACAGACAGTACAGGTAAATATAGCTTTGAATCATTAAAATCTGGTTGGAGTTTTGCTGGAACTAATGTCAATGAATATACAATTGAAGTTACTAAATCTCCAAATTATGAATTCAGCGGTACGGTCTTTGCCCCAGAAAATGATACTAAGTCATTTAATATTTCAATGGATCTTATACCTGTGACTGTAACTGGTGATACGATTTATCAGGGCAAAGGAATTGAAGGTGTATCAATTGAGTTTACTAAAGACGGATTAGTTGATGATAATACAGCTGAGGATCAATCTGTAACGACTACTTCTGATGGAAGTTATTCTGTTGATTTGAGACCTGGTTCATATAATATAACTATTTCAAAGACTATTACACAAGGAACTGAAGAAATACTTGTATATCGTGCTGATATGGATACTTTAGAATTAACTAAAGGCGAGGAATCAACTACAAAAGATTTCACTTTAATAAAAGAAACAGTAGCTGTCAGCGGAACTGTTACCTATGAAGAAGGATTAGCTGAAGGTGTAGTTGTAACTTTTGAGCCTTATGATGAAATAACTGGAACATCTGCAAGCATTGTATCAGATGAAAACGGAACATATTCGGCAGAAATCATGACTGGTAATTACTCAATTCAGGCAAGAGGATTCAATCTAACGGGAAATAATCATAATTATACTGGTTATGAATCAATAAATGTTTACGAAACTGATATTTCAACTGGTGTTACTAAAAATATTGTTATGACTAGAGAGCAAGACTAAATTTTTTATCTTTCTTTATTTTTTTTTCTTACCAAATTTTTTATTTAATATTATATCATACAAGTTACCTATGTTAGAATTAAAGCAAGGAAAAAAGGCAGTTCTATATGCTAGACAGGTAATAGAAGAAAGTGTAAAAAATAAAAGAATTCCTGACAAGAGTTTAGAAGAAGTTTTCTTAGATAAACATGGTGCATTTGTAACTATTAATACATATCCTGATAGAAATCTACGTGGTTGTATTGGTATTCCTATGCCTGTAATGAGTCTTAAGAAAGCAATAGCAGAAGGCGCTAGTTCTGCAACTCATGATCCTCGTTTTCCTCATCTTGCTGAATATGAACTTGATGATATTATTGTTGAGGTAACTATCCTTGGCACTCCAAAGGAAATAAAGGTTAATGTGCCAAAAGAATATTTGTCTTTTATAAAAATCGGTCGTGATGGTCTCATCGTTGAAAAAGAATTCAATAAAGGACTTCTTCTTCCTCAGGTTCCAGTCGAGCATAATTGGGATAAAAAAACTTTTCTTTCACAAACCTGTATGAAAGCAGGTCTTAAACCAAATTCCTGGGAAGACAAAGACACAAAAATATTTAGATTCACCGGGCAGATTTTTCATGAAATTAGGCCGAGAGGAGACATAAAGGAGAAAAAGATAGATGGATCTAACAGTTGAAGGTAAAGTTTTTGTTAATGGCTCTTTTGAAAATGCGTGTATTGGAATAAAAGATGGAAAGATTGAGTCAGTTAAAAAAATATTGAAATCCTCCGATCATATTAATTTCAAAAATAAATTAATTCTTCCGGCCGGTATTGATATGCATGTTCATTTCCGCGATCCTGGTTTTACATATAAAGAGGATTTTTCTACTGGTTCAAAAGCAGCTTTATTTGGTGGGATAAGCTGTGTTTTTGATATGCCTAATACACGTCCTCAGTCTGTAAATGTAGCAAGCCTTTTAGATAAAATTTCTAGTTTTAAAAATAGATCTTTTGTAGATTTTGGTTTGTATGCAGGAATCACTGATAATAATATAGATGATATCTATAGTCTTTCTAATCATTCAAATGGGTTTAAGATATATCTTGGAAGTTCTACTAATTCTCTTCTTCTTAATAAAAAACATCTAAGAGAAGTTTTTAAGAAATCTTCAAAGCTTGATAAAATAATTCTATTTCACGCTGAAGATGAAGATTGCCTTAGAAAAAATAAGAAAACTGAGAAAAGTCTTATTGACCATATTAAAAACCGTCCTTCTGTGTGTGAAGAAGAAGCTATTAAAAACATCTTAAATGCATCGAAAAATCTTAGGATACAACTTCATATTTGTCATCTTTCATCTATTGAGGGATTTGAAATATTAAAAAACAGACCTTCGAATATTTCTTTTGGTATTACTCCTCATCATAGTCTTTTAGATGTTGATAATATCAAAGGTTCACCTGGTTTTTATAAGGTTAATCCACCTATTCGCAGTAGTTTTGACCGTGAAGCCTTGTTTAATTCTTTGAAAAATGGTTTTTGTGATGTTATTGAATCTGATCATGCTCCACATTCCAAAGATGAAAAAGACAATAGTTTTGATAAAACCCCATCAGGTCTTCCGGGTGTTGAAACTTTGTATCCTTTGTTTTTGTATTTGGCAAAGAAAAATTATATCTCTTTTCAGCGTGTTGTCTCTCTAGCATGTTCAAGACCTGCTGAGTTACTAGGTATTAAAAAAGGTTCTTTGAAAGAAGGTTTTGATGCTGATTTTATTGTTGTTGATTTAAAAGACGATAGGCGCATTAATTCATCTGATTTACATAGTAAATGTGGGTGGAGCCCTTTTGAGGATTTTAATGCTTTGTTTCCATCAAATGTTTTTGTTAGAGGAACGCAGATGATAGAGGATTTTAGTCTTATTGGTTCAAAAAGGCAAGGTAAGTTTGTATCTGATTTATATGAATAGTTATTTAATATGTCTTTTACTACAGGTTGGATGGTGCTAGATCTTGAGAAAGGAGGGTTCATTTGTTTCAGCATTTGTGATTTTTCTCAAAGGTCTATTTATGGGTAGTGCTGATATTATTCCTGGTGTATCAGGTGGAACCATTGCTCTTATTACTGGTATATATGAACGTCTTGTTTTTGCCTTAAAATCTATTGATTTCAAGTTTATTTTTTATTTTTTCTACGGATTTTTCGATCGAAAATATTTTAAGAAGGCAAAAAAGGATTTTTTTGGTATTGATTTTTCTCTTTTAGTTCCTCTAGCACTTGGTGTTATTGTTGCTTTTATATCTTTAGCAAATATCATTTCTGTTTTAATTAGGTTTTATCCAAATGTTACCTATAGTTTCTTTTTTGGGTTGATTCTTTCTTCTGCTTTTTTTGTATATTTTTTAAACAAAAAAATAATCAAATTTTATGACATTTTCTTTTTATTTATTGGAATTATTTTTGGTTTTTTTGTTGTAGGGCTCAGTTCCATTCAAGCAGATCACTCTTATCTAATAATTTTCTTATCTGGTATGATCACGTTTTGCGCTATGATTTTACCTGGTATTTCTGGTGCTTTTATTTTGCTTGTACTTGGCCAGTATGAGTTTTTGTTAAATGTTTTGCGCAATATTGCACATTTTGATTTTTCAGGTGTTTTTTATGCTGTTTCTTATATTTTTGGAGGGATAGCTGGTCTTTTGTTATTTTCTAGAGTTCTTTCTTATTTATTCAAGAGTTATCATGGTGCTACTTTGATGTTTATAGTCGGTCTTATGATCGGCGCTCTTCGTAATCCATTAAGTGAGATAGTTAAGTCTCCAGGAAATCCTTTTATTGTTATTTTTTCTTGTATGCTTGGCATTTTTATTGTTTCTATTGTTTCTTATTATGGTTTTATTGTTTCACAAAAAAAGAGTGTTTCATAGATTTATTTGGAGTGATTATTTAAAATGGATGAGGAATTCAAAGATATTGCAAATAAGATAGCTGATAAGATATATAGAAAAGTTAGAAGATCTGTTTCTAGTGATTTTTATAGATTTGGTAAAAATATGGGTCTTGGTGCGGATGGTACCGTCACAAAATATATAGATAAAATTGCAGAGGATGTTGCAGTTAAATATCTTAAGAAATCAAAAGTAGATATTAATCTATTGAGTGAAGAAGTAGGTATTGTTGATAATGATTCTGAATATACAATTGTTCTTGATCCTGTTGATGGCACTCGTAATGCTTACAGGGGTATTCCTTTTTATTCGGTTTCAGTAGCTGTTGGTAAGAATAGTCTTTCTGAGGTTGAGTATGGAATTGTAAAAAATATCCCTAATGGAGATGTTTATTCTGCTGAAAAAAGCATTGGAGCTTTTTTAAATAATAAAAAACTAGTTGTTCCTAATGTTCCTGATAAGCAGATTCTTTCAAGCCTGTCACTTGGGAAAAACTATTCTAATATTGCTATAGATTTAGCTAAAAAAGAAAAGGTTAGAAGTCTAGGTTCAGCCTCTCTTGAGATGTGTATGGTTGCAACAGGGGCTCTTGATTATTATTTAGTTGGAAATGATTACATTCGTGTTTTTGATATTGCTGCATCTACATTGATTCTTAGAGAAGCTGGTGGTTTTGTTAAAAATATTAAGGGAAAAGACCTTGATATGCATTTTAACCTTGAGGATAGAAGTAGTGTTGTTGCTGCTTGTAATATGGATTTAATAAAAAAGATAATTGAATGAAATATTTATCTTTCTAATTCCTTATAATGATCTAATGTTCTTTTGATATCCATTAAATCTCTACATTTACCGCAGTATCCCTTGTTTAGTTCATAGTCAAATTTGTTCATTTTTGTTTTGCAGTATTTGCATCTGTATTCTTTTTTATCTTTCAAAACAATCGCCTTTATATTTTCTATTTAGAAAATTCGTTTAATGTTTTTTGGTAATCATCGGGTAGAACTATCTTTCTTTCAACTTCCTGCCATTCTAGATCATAATCTGATAGTAGGTTTCTTACCATATCAGGTATTCTTGGAGCACATAATATGCCTCTAACATTTGCTTCTTTTACATCCTTTTTTATGTCTTTTACATACATTCTTAATTGATGAACTGCACTAATGTTAGCAAGACTTCTTTTTACTTCTATTATAACAGGTGTATGGTTTTTATCATATCCAAATAGATCTATCATACCTGATTTAACCTGTTTTTCTCGTTTGCAGATTCTAAGCCCTTCTTCAACACAATCTGGATTGTTCATTATTTCATTTACTACATCTGTTTCCATCCCAGATAATGCAAGTTTTGACTTGTCCTTTAGATTTGTAACTGTTATGAACTTTATTTTTTTAAAAGCAATCTTCATTTTTTCAGGTGGATTATTATGGCTTGCTCTCAGAATTAAACCATCTTTTTTTGTTTTGAATTCTATTTTACTACCAGCTGGTTGCCAGTTTACTGGTTCTCTTAGTTCTGGCCTGTGTACAAGAACGTTTCCATCTTGTTTGATCATAATTATTCTTTCTCCCCAATCTAGAAATGACCTAGCTCGGCCTCTGTAATCCACCATGCATTCTCCACAGAGAAGTAATATTGGTTTTTTTGTTTTTTTAGTGTATTTTTTATTTATAAAATCAAAAGCAGATTCTATCTTTGGGTTAGTTATATTCGCAGTCATTTTTGCCTCTGAAAATCTTTTTGTTTATAGATATCAAATATTTTTAAATACTTTGTTTTTATTTGTGGTGGTCGATGAACCTTACAGAACTAATTGCCGAAGAGTCCAAAA
>CAZKQS010000038.1:0-9692 GCA_964554985.1 uncultured Thermoplasmatales archaeon
GAAATGGAAACAAAGAATTCCATGTAAATGATAACTGCAGGATAAAAAAAATCTAACAGCCGCCTTGTTCATATTCTATATTTTTTTTTAAGCAATACTCAGCAGATAAAAGTTCTCTACCTAGATACATATAATGCTCAGGATATAGGTCTTTAATATTTCTAGCAATAGTATCAGATAGTGCATCTGCTTTTTTTCCAATAAAAACTTTTTCAAGTTTACCTGAAACAATCTTTTTTTCTTTATATACATTTGAGTAGTATTCAACTCTGATCTGTTTTTCTTTTCTATCAATTTCAATTACAAAAAAACCTTTTGGATCTAGAAAAACATCTTTTTCAAGTGTTTTAGTAGCTTTAATTAATGGAACATTTTTAGTCATTTATTTTTCCACCTACAATTGATAAATTTTTTAATTTTAGAAATGCATTACTCTTTGGAATCTGTCTAAGCCCGCAATCCGGTGAAATTTGATTTATTTTTCCATCAAATATCTCAATTCCTTTCATTACATGTTTTTTTATTTCACTTATAGTTTCAACTCTTTTTTTATCTGATCTAACTGAACCAAGGCATATTTCTTTAGTTATTGAATATTTCTTAAATTCATCAAATAGTTTTGGTTTTGCTTTGAACTCACAAGAGAGTATATCAACCGATAGATCAAGTAAATTTGGAATTATTTTTGTTACATCACCACATACATGAAGTCTTTTTTTAATCCCAGTATTTTTTGTAACATTTTCTATCAATTCGTTTGCATAATCTGGATAAAAAACAGAAAAAAATGGTTCATCTATACTTACAATATCAACAATTTTTTCAAGTTTTTTTAATTCTTTGTTTAATACTTCTGAAAAATCAAACGCAAGGTCTTTTTCATTTTTATAATACATATCAACACAGGATTTTGTAAGAGTAAAAGGGCCTGCGACAAGACCTACAATCTTTGTTTTTCTTGGAATTATCTTCCTTAGATATTTTTGATCATTTACTGTTATTGGTTCCTTGAATTCTACTTTATCAACTACTTGTGGTCTGTTTCTTAATCTAACTCCTTTTATTTTTCTTAAAAAAATATTTACAAATGGATCCTTTGTTTGTCCATCTGATATAATGTCAATTCCTGCTTTTACCATATCCTCAGCTGATTTTTTGATATATTTTTTCCATGAAGGATTTGTTTTATCATAGAAGTTTTTCATTAATTCCATGTTGTTGATTTCAACTGGATAAGAACCGATCACCGTTGTCTCAATTTTATTCATTTAAAAAAAACTTCCTCCTCGGATGATCCTTATCTGGTTTTATTCCAAAATAGTTTTCAGCATATTCAGATATTAATATATCCTGCCATGCAATTATTGGAAGAACATATCCAGCATTTTCAACAGGTCCAAAAATAGCAAAATCCCCGCCAAAAAGAGGGATATTTACATTTGATGCTGCATCAACAACTTTTTTTTCATTCTTAAAATCATTAAGCCATTTTGATTTTTCTACTACATTATGAATCGCGCAACCAGTAGGAAGCCCATATTCTTCTTTTATAACAGGTATTGCAGATATCGCTGAACCACTATAGTCACCTGGTGCCATAGCTGCTGTGTCAATTAGAATATTTTTTATTCCAATTTTTTTTGATAAATCAATTAGACCAATATCTGTTAGATTTGCACCGTTTTCAAGAACCTCAATTTTTCCATCTGGCGTTTTATCCTTTGGATTAAAAGATACAATTATTGCTGAAGATGGAGTATTATCTTTAAGCGTATTTTTTTCTTTATCAGTTATTCCTATGTGAATTGAGTTATAGATGGTTTTCTCAAGCATATCTTTTTCTTTTAGATATTTTAGAGTTTTAATCTTTAGTTCTGGATCTATTATATCTACAGAAAAAATATTCTCTTCTAATTTTTTTTCAATAAAATCGATTATTTTTTCAAAATCCTTTTCTTTTTTAATAAAAAAATCTGGGATTACAGGTACCTTTGTTTTTTTCCCTAGTTCAAATAAATCTTTTAACTGACTCTCTGCTCTTTTAAAATCTAGTTTTCCCTTGAAAAAAAATCCAGCAAATAAAACTGTAGGATTTCTACCTGGTTGACCGCCTATTTTTATATCTCCTAAGTTTTGTGTAACTTGTTTTTTTGTAAATGAAAACATTTATTTTCCTCTTTTTTTAATTCTACCGATATAATCAACAACTATTTTTGAGTGTATTGCTCTTTTATCATTAATTTTTGTTTTATTTTGTTCTATTTTAATTGCAATATATGGTTTATCTAATGGTTTAATTTTTTTATCTAATAGATCACTTTTTTTATCTATTAACTTTTTATCAGTTTTGTTGAGTAGATTAATTATTTTGATTTGTTTTTGAAATCTTTTGATTGCTTTTTTATCAAGATTTTCAATATAGGGTATTGCTCCTGGAGCATCTATTATCCTATTTTTTTTATCAATACCATTTTTATTAAGAGAAATCAATGATTCACCTGACCTATGACCTCTTATTTCGTTTCCACATACTACTAAAAACCTTATATGAGGATTTGAAATTACATTAGCTACAATCTTTTCAATTCCAATATTTTCAGTTTTTAGTTTACCATATATTGCTACGTTTTTTGATGGTTTATAATCAATATCTAGCAACACAACTCCAACTGAACTTTCAGGATTGCATTCAACGAATTCTCCACCCCAGGGGTAATATTTTTGCTCCATAGTTAATTATACCAAATAAAGTATCTGTTTAAAATAGTTTTAATTACCTCTACCACAGTTTTATAAATAGATTTTTGTTACCTAGTAATAAGTGATTTACATGAGTGAAAAGAGCGAAATGGATAAAATTGTTGATCTGCCAGGCGTAGGTCCTGCTACTGCAGAAAAATTAAATGATTCAGGATATATAGATATTATGAGTATAGCTGTTGCTTCTCCCTCTGAACTTGGTGATGCAGCTGAAATTGGTGAGGCTACTGCATCTAAGATAATATATGGTGCAAGAAAATTAGCAGATATTGGAGGATTTGAAACTGGATCGTCTATTCTTGAAAAAAGACTTCAAGTAGGACATTTAACTTCAGGTTCAAAGACCTTTGATGAACTTTTAGGAGGAGGATTTGAAACCCAGTCTATTATTGAGTTATTTGGAGAGTTTGGATCAGGTAAAACTCAAGTTGCTCATCAATTATGTGTAGCTGTACAGCGAGGCAAAAAAAAAGGTGGAATGGATTCTCATGCATTTTATATTGATACTGAAAACACTTTTAGACCTGAACGTATAGTTCAAATGTCAGAAGCAATGGAAATGGACCCTGATGAGGTTCTATCAAAGATTCATGTAGCACGTGCATATAATTCAAGTCATCAGATGTTACTTGTAGATAAACTCAAAGATTTATCTAAAGAAATTAAATCCAAATTATTAGTTGTGGACTCACTTACTGCTCATTTCCGTGCTGAGTATGTTGGAAGAGGGGCTCTTGCTGATAGACAACAGAAATTAAACAAGCATATGCATGATTTACTTAGATGGAGTGATCTAAATAACGGTGTTGTTTGTGTAACAAATCAGGTAAGTTCAAAACCAGATGCATTCTTTGGCGATCCAACCCGGCCAATAGGAGGCCATATTGTAGGACACACTGCTACTTTTAGAATATACTTAAGAAAAAGTAAAGGACCAAAAAGAATTGCAAGACTTATTGATTCACCACATTTACCAGAGGGAGAAGCAGTTTTTACGATTACAAAAGAAGGAATTAGAGGTTAAAAAATTTGAAAAACTTTAAAGCATAGATAATTTATACAACATAAGGGAGGTAAAAGGATAATGGCATTTACACATGAAGGTTGGACATTATATAAAAGAGATGTAACCCTTAAAGGTGGAAGAGAACAAACAATATATTTCTTTAGTAAAAAAACACCTAAGAGCGGCACACCTTGTGATAAACCAGATAACTACACCGTTGGTGTAAATAAAAGAACAGGTTTACCATATCTAAAAAAGAAGTAAATCTTTTAGGAAAAAAGCTGGCTTATAGTCAGCAATTTTATTTTTTTTTAATTTTATACAATTTTTAAATATGAGGTTATCTTTTCAAAGAAGTTGTTATGACTTCAAAAATTGGTTTTATAATAAATCCTATAGCAGGTATGGGCGGTAGAGTCGGTCTTAAAGGAACAGATGGGGTCTATAAGAAAGCATTAGAAATGGGTGCTGAAAAAATTGCTGAAAAAAAAGCAGAGGATACAATTAGAGAATTTTATGAAAAATATAACTCTAATGATAAAATAGACTGGTATACATGTAATGGTGCAATGGGAGAAAATACTCTTAAAAAAAATAACGTAAAAAACATTGAGATTATATATGAAAAAGACTCAAAAGAAACTACCCCAAAGGATACAAAAAAAGCATGCAAAAAATTTTTAGAAAAAAAAGTAGATCTAATTTTATACTGTGGAGGAGACGGAACAACTAGAGATATATACAGCGTAGTAAAAAATAAAATACCAATACTTGGCATTCCCTCTGGTGTTAAGATGCACTCAGGTGTGTTTGGGATAAACACAAAAGCATCAGCAAAAATTTTACATGAATTCATAGAAAAAAATCTAACAGTTGGCCAAGCAGATATAATGGATCTAGATGAAGATTTATATAGAAAGGGTGAGTGGAAAGTAAAATTATATGGAGTTGCAAAAGGAATTGTAGAACCAACTTATGTTCAAGTAGGTAAAGCAAGTTTTCAATCAATATCTGAAGACTACATTAGAGATGAACTAGCCGAACACATTGAAGATGAAATGAAAGAAAACCCAGATTTTTTGTATCTTTTTGGTTCAGGTGGAACAATTGACTATATCTCAAAAAAATTAGATATAGAAAATAATATTCTTGGAATAGATGCAGTTTATAAAAATAAAAATATTGGTAAGGACCTAAATGAAAAAAAGATCCTAAAATTTTTAGAAAAACATCCAAAAGCAAAAGTCATACTCAGTCCAATTGGTGCTCAAGGTTTTATCCTTGGAAGAGGAAATCTGCAGTTAAGTCCTAAAATAATAAAAAAAATCGGTCTTGATAACATTATTGTCATATCCACACCTTCTAAAATAAAAAAAACACCTGTTTTAAGAGTTGACACGGGAAGTGAAAAACTTGATAAAAAATTCCAGGATAAAGAGTTTATAATGGTTGTTATAGGCTACAGGCTTAGTAGAGTAGTAAAAATACAGACCAACAAACTTTAATATGGACTTTTGTTACAGCAAAAACAATAACATTTAT
Source organism: uncultured Thermoplasmatales archaeon (assembly GCA_964554985.1). Lineage (GTDB taxonomy): Archaea > Thermoplasmatota > E2 > DHVEG-1 > DHVEG-1 > CAYZTD01. The sequence continues at coordinate 5,309 of CAZKQS010000038.1, forward strand.
TTGTAAATTAGGGAGGAAAATAGATTTATGAAAGAAAAAACAGAATTTTTAAAAAGAGAATATGAAGAATTAAAGGAAAGAGGCGAAACATGGACCATTAGAAGCCTACTAGGCCCATCTAAACCGCATGTAAACGTTGAAGGTAAGGAATGCATAATGCTTGCCTCAAATAATTATCTTAACCTTGCCAATCATCCAAAATTAAAAGATGCAGCAATAAAAGCAGTTGAAAAATATGGTGCAGGAGCAGGATCTGATTGGTCAATTGCAGGCAACATGGATATACATATTGATCTTCATAAAAAAATTGCTGATTTTAAAAACACTGAATCAGCAGTAACATTTCAAACTGGTTTTGCAGTAAATGCTGGAGTTATACCTCAACTAGCAGGTAAAGGAGATCTATTAATCTCCGATGAATTGAATCATGGAAGTATTATTGATGGAGTTAGACTTACAAAAGCAGATAGAGGAATATATTCACATTCAGATATGGGTGAACTAGAAAACGTTTTAAAAGATGCAAGTAAAAAAGATTACAGACGTACAATTGTAATAACAGATGGTGTATTTAGTATGGATGGAGACATTGCTAAGATGGATGAGATTTACAAACTTGCAAATGAGTACGGTGCTATGACTTATGTTGATGATGCACATGGAGAAGGAGTCCTTGGAGATGGATATGGTATTGGAAAAGAATTTGACCTTGAAAAAGAAATTGATTTTCAAATGGGTACTTTTTCAAAAGCGTTAGGAAGCTTTGGTGGAATGTTTGCGGGAAGTAAATATTTAACTAAATTTGCTTTTAATACTGCTAGAACCTGGCTATTAAGTGCTGCTTTTCCACCTCATGTAGCAGCTTCTAATATAGCTGCATTAGATATAATTAAAGATGAACCTGAGAGAGTAAAAAAACTATGGGATAACACAAAATACTTTAAAAAAGAAATAGAGAGCCTTGGTTTTGATACAGGTAACTCTCAAACACCAATAATTCCAGCAATGATAGGAGATAGTAAAAAAGCACAGAATCTTGCAAATAGAATGTATGAAGAAGGAATATTTGCTCTAGCTATTGTATTTCCAATGGTTGCAAGAAACAAAGCAAGAATCAGAAACCAGATGAATGCTGGAATGACAAAAGATGATCTAGATCAAATTTTAAGAGTATATGAAAAACTTGGAAAAGAGTTAAAATTATTCTAATAACTCTTTTTTATTTTTCTTGTGTTAACATGAATCAAGTAAAACTAAACCATATAGCACTACAATCAACTAGCATAGAAAAATCAGATCTATTTTTTAGTAAAATACTAGGAATACCAAAAATTAGAGAATTTAAACTATCAAAAGAATTATCAGAAAAGATTTTTGATTTACCTACTGAAGTAACTGTTTGTGTTTATGATAATGAAAAATGTAAGTTTGAAGTATTTATAACAAAAAAGAAACAAAATTTTTCTTTTAATCATGTGTGTATAGAAATAAATAACAGAGAAGAACTTATAAAAAAATGTAAGTTAAATAATTTAGAGGTAAGACTTGTAGAAAAAAAGGATAAAACACTTCTATTTATAAAGGATTTTTTTGGTAATATTTATGAAATAAAAAGTTAAAAAAAATTATTTTTTCCATTTACCTTTCTTTTTTTGCTGTAAAACTTTATCGATTATTGTTTTTTCATCAGCTTCAACAATCGAATCATCGTCTTCATCGTTTTTTTTCTTATGCTTTTTTAAAGCATTTTCAATAGCTTGGCTGTCGGCTTCAACAATCACTGCTTCATCTAGATCTTTATTATCCTTTGAATCATCATCCTTAGCTTCCTGCTTTGCATCTACACGCTCACCATCTTTATTTGTAACTTCAAAAACTGCAGGTTTAGAATCTTTTTTGTTTTCTATATCCCTTGTATCTTCTTTTATATCTGTTTTTGTCTGTTCTGTAATAATTTCTTTTTTTATGTTTTCTTTAGCGTCCACATAATTATCTTCAAATTTTTCTTCAATTGGTTCTTTTTTTGATGAAAAACTATCCTCTGATTTACTGTACGAATTCTTATTATTTGAATTTATTATTAAAAAAGCCTCGTTTAGAAAATCTTTTTCTTCAAAAGTAGGCATCCAAAAATACTCATTATTTTCAATGATTACATTCGGAGCGTTATTATCAAAACGTGTTATAATATCAATTTTACCAGAGTTTTTGTCCTTATTCAACTCTAGCTTGATGTAAACATTATCATCATTAGACATAGTAGTCAATCTCTCCAGTAAAAAATTGTATATTTTATTAGAATTTAATACTTTCTTTTTAAAAATTTATTCTTGAAATAATCTCTGAAAGCCTTGCTCTATCAATATTTTTAAAGTTTTTTAAGATCTGCCATATAGAATTAGTCTCACTTTTTTCATCATTTGTTTCCTTATTTTCATATGAACTAAAAACTTGATTGTTTTTTGAGTTTTTATTCATATAAATATTTCCATCCTCGTTATCATATATCTCACAATCAATAATCCTATTATTTGATGACGAAGAAAGATATATGCCATTTACCTCATTTTTTACAATTTTACAGTTTACTATTCTATTATCATTATTTGATGACGCTATAGCATCAATTCCAGTATGAGTATTTTTGCTAAACTCACAATTTTTTATTAAATTATAGGAAGAATGCTGTAATTCGATTCCATCACAGTTATTGTAAAAAAAACAGTCAATTATTTCGTTATTGTTGCAAGGGTGTCCTTTCCACCCTAGTAAAGCTATTCCCTCATCTTCACAATATCTAAACTCACAGTTATTGATTATTGAATCTGAGGACCATACTGCAATTCCAACTGGTGTTTCATAAATATTACAATTTGAAATTTCAATATTCTTTGATGTAACCTTTATACCTGTTGTATAGAAGCCGGGGGCTCGATTTACAATACCAAAATTTTCAATTTTTATATTTTGAGCCCCCAATCGGACGGCATATTTATTTTTGTCAGAGATGGGACACAATATTGTGTCTTTTTTATCCTCTCCCAAGAGGTAAACATTTTTTTTAACATCAATAATTTCTTCATATCTTCCATTTTTTACTAGGATTTTTGCACCAGGATAAGCACTATCAATTGCTTTTTGAATCGAGTTAAAATTTCCATCATCGTTTTTATCTACTACAATTATCTGCTGGGTGGATTTTTGATTGTTAAGACTTTTTGCACTAGTATTAACTGTTGTAAATAATGCTATTAGCAAAAATAGCATAGTTAACATTGTAACTACTCTTCCACTTCTCCTCATCTTACCAACCACGCTAGCACATATCGTGATATGTACTAACATGATTGTTTTTGTTATGTAATATATTTAAATATTATCTGAAAAAGTAACAAATTGTAAAAATAACACTTACTTCAATACTAAGCCATCTATACTTTTACAATCAGAAATGAATTTATCAGCTATATCTTTATTACACTCAAAAGATAGAGTTACAAAATCACCATAATTGATATTATAAACATTTGCTCTTTCATAAATTTTTGAAATAAGAGATTGTGTTTGACTATTCATAGGAAGTTTTACAGAATGTTTTTCTAATTTAGGTAAAGAACTATAAACAACATCAATCAAACCATCAATATTTTCCTTGTTTTTAGCTGAAACGGTGGCAATTTTTTTATCTTTACAAATAGAAAAAGATTTAATTTTTTCTAATTTTTTAAAAAAATCTAATTTAGATACTAGATCAATCTTATTTAGTGCAATTACAATAGGTGACTCAACACCCATATCTATTAATTCATTTAATGAAACATCTATTTTATCTTTGATAGTTCTAAGATCCTCAGAAAAATCAACTACTAAAATGACAAGATCAGCTACCTTAATTTCTTCAAGAGTCGAGTGAAAAGCATCAACTATTAAAGCAGGTAAATTTTCAATAAAGCCAACTGTATCAGTAAGTAAAATTGGAACATTACTATTATTTATTTTCCTAGTTGTCGTTGATAATGTAGAAAAAAGTTTATTTTCAACTTTTACTCTTTCATTTGAAAGTATATTTAAAATACTACTTTTTCCAGCATTTGTATAACCAGATAATGAAACAAGATAAAAACCACTTAGATGTCTGTGTCTTCTCCTAAGCCTTCTATCACTACTAATAGAATTTAGATTTGTTTTGATTTTTTTCATTTGTTTTTTAAGGTTTTCATAGTAATCATCAACCTGATACTCACCACCAGCCATAAAACCAGGGTGTTCTCCAGATCTTGCCCTATGAATTAATTCTCTCACAAATGAGCGCTGATATTGAAGCTGAGCAAGTTTAACTTGAAGACGTGCCTCTTTTCTATCAGCCCTTTTTTCAAATATATTC
>CAZKQS010000039.1:0-3072 GCA_964554985.1 uncultured Thermoplasmatales archaeon
GGATGTTGATACCTATAAAAAACACGCTCAGGATGAGGCATCATCCCAAAGACATTACCATTTCTATTACAAATACCTGCAATATTCTTGACTGAGCCATTAGGATTCCAAGGGTAATCAGCATATTTTCCCTCTGAGTCAACATACTTAAAAACAATCTGATCGTTTTCCTCAAGTTCTTTTAAATATTCATCTTCTTTATCTAGTGGAAATAAAAGTTTTCCCTCAGCATGAGCACTAGGAATAAGCCTAACCTCATTTCTAGGAATTTTTTTTGTAAAAATACATTTACCCTTGTTTTCATGTTTTAGATAAGTAGGTCGGCACTCAAACCTGTTACTATCATTAATATTTAGACATGCATCAGGAACCTCACTCATATCATATTTTATACCAGGAAGTAAACCCAATTCTGTTAAAATCTGAAAACCATTACAAATACCAATAATAGGATAACCGCTTTTTACATATTCTTTTAAGTCTGGCCCGATCTTACTTTTCATTCTTGCTGCAAAAATAGCACCAGCACGAATGTAATCTCCAGCAGAAAAACCGCCTGGAAACATTATACATTGATAGTTAGAAAGATTTCGTTCTTCATCCTTATTACAATCTATATGAAGAATTTGTTTTAGGTGAACAAACTCAGGATTAGTTCCAAGATTTTTAAATGCATCATGTGATTCCTGCTCACAATTTGTCCCTTCGATTCTTAAGATAGCAACTTTCATATCTTCTTTTTTCACGGGTTTTTCCACCTGATTTTTTTTCAAATCTGGTAATAGAAGACTATTATTATTGCTTTTCCTATTATGAAGAGAAAACATGAAAATTACGGCATGTCCAAAATGTGGAAGTAGAAAGATATTTCAAGGTAAATTAAAAGAAGGAATACTTACTGGATACACGCCAACAAAATATGTATGTAGAAACTGCGGATACCAAGGTTCGCCTTTGATCTTTGACAGCGAATCTGAATACAAAAAATTTGCATCAGAATTAGAAAATCATGATAGCAAAATAGAGGACGAAGAAATATCTGAACATGATAAAAAAATCTTGGATGATATAAAAGAAATATCAAAAGAAAATGATGAAACATATGATGAAGATGGAAAAATATTAAAAAATACTGCGTCAAGACTAGGGGTATGCTTGATAGTTGCTGGAATTTTAATTACATCTGTTTCAATGGGTATGTATCTATATCAAACCGGAACAATTATTCTTGATGGAATCATTCTTTTAGTTGTAGGATTTATAATAAGAGATAAAGAAAAACTAAAGATTAATAATTATCCAAAAACCGTAGGAATGTTATATATAATTACAGGATCATTTTTCTTGTTTTTCCTTCTAATGATACTATATGTACCCTTTTCTGATCCAACTTTTCCTATAGAAACACAATCTCTGATTTTTAATATCACACTTGTTTTTATTATTTTTAGTATAATAGAAATAATAGGAGGAATTCTATCTTTTTTAAAAAAGAAGTGGGGTATAGTAGTCATTGCAGGAATACTTGGAACAATTGTTCTAACTCCTTTAAGTCTAGTTCCTTCTATTATAGGATTAATACTTGTAACCTATTCAAGGGAAATATTTGAGTCAAAATAGCTAATATATATAACATTTCAAAAATGGGTAAACTTTTAGAACCCTCTTTTTATAAGGGTTTTCATCCTATGACACAATATAATCTAACTCATCTTGATAAACTAGAAGCTGAAGCGATTTTTATAATGAGAGAAGTTGCTGCACAATTTGAAAGACCTGCTTTACTTTTTTCTGGTGGTAAAGACTCTATAGTTATGGGTCATATTGCAAACAAGGCATTTTATCCAGCTAAAATTCCTTTCCCGTTTCTTCATATAGATACAGGACATAATTTTCCTGAAACACTTGAATATAGAGACAACTATGTAAAAAAACTAGGGGCAAGGCTTGTAGTTGGATCAGTTCAAGAGTCAATTGATAAGGGCCGAGTGAAAGAAGAAACAGGTAAATATGCTAGTAGAAACTACTTACAAACCACAACTCTTCTCGATACAGTAGAGCAACACAAATTTGACTGTTGTATAGGTGGAGGAAGACGTGATGAAGAAAAAGCACGGGCTAAAGAAAGGTTTTTTTCACATAGAAACGAGTTTGGTGAATGGGATCCAAAGAATCAAAGACCAGAGCTATGGGATTTATACAACGGTAGATACAATATGGGTGAACATTTTAGAGTGTTTCCACTTAGCAACTGGACAGAAATGGATGTATGGCAGTATATTTTAAAAGAAAAAATCGACATTCCAAAACTATATTTTTCTCATAAACGTAAATGCATCATAAGAGATGGTGTGCTTCTTGCGTATACTGATTACTTAAATATGGATGAAAAAGAACAAAAAAATGCAAAAACTATGCAGGTAAGATGTAGAACAATTGGTGATATGACCTGTACAGGTCTAACTAAATCAAAAGCAAAAACCCTTGAAGAAATCGTAAACGAGGTTGCTCAAATAAGAAGTTCGGAGCGTGGAAACAGAGCAGATGACAAAAGATCAGAAACTGCTATGGAAGACAGGAAAAAGGAGGGATATTTCTAATGGTAGATCAAAACGCATATCTAGATATGGAACTACTAAGATTTACTACAGCTGGAAGTGTTGATGATGGAAAAAGCACCCTTATAGGTAGACTTTTATATGATAGTAAAACACTTTTCTCTGATCAAATTGAAATAATAGAAAAAGTAAGTCAGAAACGAGGTGAGAACCTAAACCTAGCACTTCTCATGGATGGTCTAAAATCTGAACGCCAACAGGGTATAACCATAGATGTAGCATACAGGTATTTTGCAACACCAAATCGTAAATTCATAATAGCTGACACTCCAGGTCATACGCAGTATACTAGAAATATGGTAACGGGAGCTTCAACTGCAAACTTAGCTGTAATTCTTGTTGATGCTAGAAACGGTGTTGTTGAACAAACCCACAGACATATCTTTATTGCATCACTCTTACAAATCCCACATTTTGTAATATGTATAAACAAAATGGACCTAGTTGATTTTAA
>CAZKQS010000039.1:3082-9406 GCA_964554985.1 uncultured Thermoplasmatales archaeon
AGAAATATACAACAAAATAAAAAAAGAAATCAAAGATTTTGTATCAAAACTAGATGTAAATGATGTTTTTTTCATACCAATAAGCGCTCTACTAGGAGATAACGTTGTTGATAAATCAGAAAAAATGCCATGGTATGAAGGACCAACCCTACTCTATCTACTTGAAAATATACATATTGCTAGTGATGAAAACCTAATAGACTGCCGCTTTCCAGTCCAATATGTAATTAGACCTAGAGACGATAAATTCCATGATTACAGAGGATATGCAGGTAAAATTGAAAGTGGTATTTTCAAACCAGGTGATAGTGTAAAGGTTCTACCATCTGGTTTTTCTACAAAGATAAAATCAATTGAAGATCAAAATAATAAAAAAATAAAGGAAGCCTTTCCTCCAATGTCGGCAACTATCCAGCTAGATGATGATTTAGATGTAAGCAGAGGCGATATGATAGTCCGAGAAAACAATGTGCCAATAATTAGTCAAGACATCGATGTGATGGTCTGCTGGATGAACAAAAAGAAAATGGAAATTGGTAAAAAATATATTGTTAGACACACTACTAATGAAACAAAGTGTCTAGTAAAAAATCTTCTCTACAAACTTGACATTAACACTCTTCATAGAATTGAAAATGCAAAGGATCTAAAACTAAATGAAATAGGCAGAATAAAAATTCGTACAGCAAAACCTCTTTTTTATGATGAATACAAAGAAAACCGTGCTACAGGTTGTATAATATTAATTGATCCAAATACAAATGAAACAGTTGGCGCAGGAATGATTAGGGAATAGGTGAATTTAATATGCTTGATGATTTAAAAGGAAAAGGATTACTTATTCATCACTGGGACACTGATGGTATAAGCTCAGCTAAACTTTTACTTGAAAAACTAGGTGAAAAAATTGTTGCTAATAGAACACCAATTTTAGGTAACTATTTTTTAACAAACCCTGAAATTGAAAAATGCAAAGGTTTTGATTTTGTAATCGTAGCTGATATGTCGCTACCTAAAGAAAATATTTTAAAACTAAAAGAGCAAACAGGTAAAGTTTTAATTTTTGACCATCACTTAGGTAAAGTAATAGATGAAGTATTTCACCATAATCCAGTTATAAAAGGAAAAGATCCAGATCTTTATCCGTCTGCAAGCTGGATAGTAAACGACTATTTAGGTAATGATGTAAATCTTTTTTCACTGCTTGGAATAATAGGCGATCATGAAGAAAAAATAAAAAATAATGAAAAATTTAGTAAGATAATAGATGATTTTTGTAAAAAAAACAATCTAACTTTTGAAGATCTACATAAAATGGTATATCTTCTTGATTCAAACTATAAAATTGGTGATAAAAAGGCAGTTGAAAAAGCACCGTTATATTTACTTGAGCATGAAAAACCACAAGACATTATTGAAAATAAAACATGGAATAAAAACCTTGGTAATTTAGATAAAGAAATGGAGAAACAACTAAAAGTTCCAGAAGAAAAAATCGACAGCATCCTACTTAAAAAAATAAGCACACAATATAATATAATTTCAACAATCACTCGTAAAGTTGCATGGAAAACTGGAAAAAATACAATAGTTATAAACACAGGTTACTTTGATGATAAAGACCAACTCTATGTAAGAAGTAAAAAAAACGCTGAGCCAATGATTAAACGCGGTAAAGAACTAGGTCTTAAATGCGGCGGTAAAAAAGAGGTCCTAGGTGCAATAGTTCCAAAAGATATTACAAATTCATTTTTAGATGAAATAATTTCTTATCTAAAAAAATAATGTGATTATATGCAAAACCAAAAAGGAGTTACAGTATGGTTCACAGGCCTTCCATGCTGCGGAAAAACTACTATTGCAAAAAAAGTATGTAAGATTTTAGAATCTAAAAAATACAAGGTTGAACACTTAGATGGAGATGTTGTAAGAAAGGATTTGACTAGTGATCTAGGTTTTTCAAAAAAAGATCGAGATGAAAACCTGAAGCGTGTTACTTTTGTAGCAAAACTTCTTACAAAAAACAATGTAATAGTACTTGCTACTTTTGTTTCACCCTATAAAAAAAGAAGGAGAAAATCAAGAAAAGAAATAGGGGATTTTGTTGAAATATATGTAAAGTGTCCCTTAGAAGAATGTAAAAAGCGAGATGTCAAAGGAATGTATAAACAGGCAATGGAAGGAAAAATCAAAAACTTTACAGGTGTAGATGATCCATATGAAGAGCCAACTGATCCTGATTTAATAATTGATAGCAAGAATGAAACAGTTGATGAAAGTGTACAAAAAGTTTTGAAAAAACTAAAAGACCTTGATTACATTCAGACTCTGTAAAAAATGAAAACAGAATCTGATAAAAAGAATATTTTTCTTCTAACAAAAAAAGATATTTTCTTCTTATTTATTGGATTTTTTGTTCTTTTTACAATAACAATTACAGCATACAATAACATAACACCATTAGGCTTAAGCTCAAATGGACAGATAATGATAGGCATTCTTTTAATGGCTGCAATTTTTTGGATCACTGAACCTATACCCCTTCCAGTAACTGGGCTTCTTATTATGATCGCCCAGCCAATCCTTGGAATAATGAAACCAGAATCTGTTTTTTCAAACTTTGGAAACCAAGCAGTGTTTTTTCTAATTGGTGCGTTTATTATAGCTGCAGCAGTAGAAAAACATGGGCTTCATAAGAGAATTGCATTAAAATTCTTAAGTAGATTTGACCAAAACCCCCGTCTTTTTACACTTGGAATAATGCTGTCATGTGCATTTTTATCATTTGTTATGCCAGAGCATGGTGTTGCTGCATTATTTTTACCTATTGTAATATCAGTTTTAGTTGCAATGAAAGTAGTACCAAGGAAAAGTAACTTTGGAAAGATAAGTCTTCTCTCTATTGCATATGGTTGCTCTATAGGAAGCCTTGGAACATTAATAGGTGGTGCAAGAAATCCTCTTGCAATAGGATTTTTATCATCTCTAAAAGACCCAATAATAGTATCATTTGCTGAATGGATGATGTATTCCATGCCAATTGTCTTAATTTCACTTCCCCTAGTGTGGCTTATATTAAACTTTAGTTTTCCAATAGAGGTAAAAAATATTAAAAATGCAAAAAAAGAGATACAAAAACAAGTAAAAGAATCAGGAAAGATATCAAAAAAAGAAATAACTGTTTTATCAATAATGATCCTAACAATTCTACTATGGATATTTTTTTCCCATCATGAATATTTTGGCCTAGCTGTAATTGCAATATTTGGATCATTTCTAATGTTTATATCTGGTGTAATCAACTGGAAAGATGTAGAAAAACGTATTCCCTGGGGGATAATTCTAATGTATGGTGGTGCTATAACACTAGGTATGGGTATAAGCAAGACAGGTGCAGGTATCTGGATTGCAAATCAAATTTTTAACACAGCTGGAGTAAACATTCCTCTTGTAATACTTTTTATGATAGTTATAACTGTACTTCTCACTAATATCATGTCAAATGTAGGAGCTGTAGCAATATTATTACCAATAGGTGTAAGCATTGCAACAAAAATAGGTGTATCTCCTCTTTTAACAACATTAATAATAGCACTCAGCGGAGGTCTTGCTTTTATGTTTGTAATCGCTACTCCAGGTAATGCTATAACATATTCAGCTGGGTATTATTCAACTAAAGATTTACTAAGAGGAGGAATTCTAGCTAATATCACATGTATAGGAATTGTGTTTATTGTAGCAATAGTCTACTGGATGGGAGTTTTAAATATAGGTTAAAAAAAGGAAATGATGAAAATGTTTGAGAACATATTAATACCAATATCATCAGAGTTTTATCCAAAGCAGGTTCTAAAAAGAAGCTTGTATTTAGCAAAAAAATTCAAATCAAAACTGACTTTTCTATATATAATAGAAAATAAAGCACTAGAAAAAACTGATCAATTAGTTGACTCTTATCTATCAGATTTTGAAATCAATCAAACCAAAAAACAAATAATTAAAGCTAAAAAAATCTCAGCTGATGAAATTGTTTTTAAAGATGCAAAAGAATTTTTTAAAAACAAAAAAATCAGTATTAATGAAAAAGTAAAAAAAGGAGAGTTTTCACCAATAATACATAGGGAACTAAAAAAGAAAAAATATGATCTAATATTAATGGGCTTTGAAAAGGAATGCAGGCTTAAATATAGGCTTTTAGATCAAGTAGATATACCAGTATGGATAGAAGCAAAAAGCGATAGTAGGAAGATTCTTGCGGTAACATCTAATCTTACACCTAATGAAAAAGTAACTAATATTTCTATGAAACTTTCTAAAAAACTAGGTTGGAGCCTAGATATGCTTTATGTAGTTGACAGGGAAGATGCAACAGAAGTAGATGAAAAAGGAAAAAGATCTAGTAAAAAAACTGAGAATGATCTTATATTAATCGGAAACAATTTTTTAAAAAAGATAGAAAAAAAAGGTATAAGAATTAAAATGGTCAAAGGAAAAATTGAAAAAGAGACAATTAAAACCGCTAAAAATATAAATGCCAATCTTGTAGTGATTGGTAAAGAGGAAAAAAGAAAAGGAATATTTGGTCTACCCATTAAAAATGTTAAACAAAAAATATGTGGGAACTGTGAGTATTCTATTTTATTTGCTAATTAATACATTCTATACTAATATAAAAATCTTTTATAATTTTAATTGTATTAATACTTTAAATTACCCTATTTTTACCTTTATAAACGAAATTAACTGTTTTTAATTATAGCCTCTGAAAAATATGCTGTAGAAATATTAATATACTACAGTATATATAAGTATAAGATGGTATAATGACGGCAACAACGATAAAAATACACAAAGAAACAAAAGCTGAAATAGATAAATATAGAGAATATAAAAATGAAAGCTATGATGAGTTACTAAGAAAAATATTATACATTGTTAAATCAGTAAAAAAAGATCCAAAACTTTCAAAGGAAGCAATAAAAGCAATCGAAGAAGCTAGAAAAAGAATGGATAAAGGCCATTATTATACAGAAGAAGAGGCTAAAAAAATACTAGGCCTTGAATAGATGTATAATATTTGATAAAAAAGCATTAGAATTTCTAAATAAACATGATAAAAAATTGAAAAAAAGAATTTTTAAAAAAATTATTTCAACTAAAGAAGATCCTTTTAGGTTTTTTTGAAAGCTTAGTTATAGACAGGAATATAAATTAAGAGTAGGAAGCTATAGAATTATTGCTGATATAGATAAAAAATCAAAAAAGATCAAAATTCGGTTAATTATGCATAGAAAAAAGATCTATGAGCGATATTAAATAATTGGTATTGAAAACAAACAAAACGAATTTTTTTGGATTTTTATTACAAGAAACCTGAAAAATAAATCAATTTTATCTACATTTTTTTTAAATAGTTATCAATTAGTAAAGATAAAATAAGGGGATAAGGATTCAAACAAAAAAGGAATAGATCAAATGAAAGCTGTAATTTTAGCTGCAGGGGAAGGTAAAAGACTCAGGCCTTTTACTGAAACATTACCTAAAGTAATGCTACCTGTAGCAAATAAACCAATTATAAACCATGTAGTGGATTCACTTGAAAAAACAGGTATCGATGAAATAATAATTGTTGTTGGATATAAAAAAGAAGTAATAATGGATTACTTCAAGGATTATAAAACTATTAAAATCTCATTTGTCACACAAGAAAAACAACTTGGAACAGCTCATGCACTACTTCAAGCAAAAAAGAAGATAAAAGGTTCTTTTCTAGTAATTCCAGGAGACAATATAATTGATAACAAAAGCATTACAAATCTAATAGAAGACAAATCAAAATATTCACTTTTAATAAAAGAGCATTCTCATCCATCAAAATATGGTGTGGTTTTTACTGAGAAAGGAAAACTTAAAAAAATTGTGGAAAAACCAAAAGAAGAAATTGGAAAATTCATATCGACAGGTATCTATAAATTTCCAAAAAATGTTTTCAAAAGAATTGAAGAATTAGCAAAAAAAGGTGTTTATGCTTTAACTTCAACTATTTCATCAATTTTAGATGAAGAAAATATTAACACAATCATTGCAGACCAATGGATGGATATAGTTTTTCCATGGGATCTATTATCTGTAAATGAGACAATGATACATTCAATCAAATCCTCAAAAAGTGGAACAATTGAAAAAAATGTAGAAATCAAGGGTAATGTATCAATAGGTAAAGATACAAAAATTTACTCTGGGTGTTATATCGTAGGGCCAGTTACAATCGGAAAGAATTGTGAGATAGGGCCGAATGTATGTATCTTTCCATCAACTTCAATT
>CAZKQS010000040.1:0-9102 GCA_964554985.1 uncultured Thermoplasmatales archaeon
AAGTAATATTATTAATAATGCTTTTTTGAATAAAAAACTAAATGTTGTACCTGCAATTTATGATCTAGAATCAGGTAAAGTGAACTTTTTAGATTTCGACTAACTGATAATTGGTTGAACCAAGTCCTATTTCTTCTCCATATTTTATTTGTTTTATTGGATCAACATTGTTTTCTTCTATAAATATGTCAGGTTTTATATCATTTATTAGATCAAGGCTTGCCTTGTCTACTGCTACTGGATCGTTTGATAAAAGATAACCTATGTCTGGACATATTATTGGTCCTGAGAATGGATCGCAATCACAGCCTTTGGAAATTCGTTTAACTTCATTTAAGTATAGTACGTTTTTTTCCTTCAGACATGCTTTTGCTGAACATGCAAGTAGATACTGGAAATTTGCTTTCTTATTTATGATTCCTCCTTTAGTACAGTTATCAACACAAACACCGCATCCAAAACACTTTCTGTTATTTATTTTCCATGTTTGGTCTTTAACTTTTATTGCACCAAATGGGCATACTTCAGCACACTTACCACAATATGTACATTTATCTTTTTGAAAAAGAGGTTTGCTGTCATGATGTATTTTTATTTTTGTTTCTTTTGTAACTCCACCCATACCAAAGTTTTTAATTGCAGCTCCAAAACCTGATGCAATATGTCCTTTCACGTGAGATATTGCAAAGATGTTAGTTGCATTGTATATATGATCTGCTACTTCATAATCTCTATTTTCAATTTTAACGTTTTTTCCTGTATCGTCTATTATAACATCAACACCGATTTTTTTCTTTGTAAAGCCATGAATTTTTGCTACCTTTTCATATCCTATTTTTGAGTGCCTGAGAGCTTTGTATGCAACTGTTGTATCAAAAAGAAAAGGATGCATACCGTAATTTTTTATGGTTTTTATTACATGTGATACAAATTCGGGTCTAGGGAAATATTTGTTTTTTATTTCGCCCATATGAAGTTTTACTGGTACTTTTTTATCTTTAAAACCTTTAATGTTAAAGTTATTTAATGCATCGTTTAGTTTTTCTTTTTCTGTGAAAAAAATTACTTTTTTCATCCTATCTTTTTCTCCCATTTCTTTAGCTTCATTACTTTACCTAGTGACCCGCCTTGTTTTATTTCTTCTCGTAACCTATTTTCGTGTTCTTTTACATCTATTGATCTATTAGCTATTTCTAAAGCAATATCTTGTGAAACTACAACAATTCCGGAGTCATCACCTATTATCCAATCTCCATCTCTTACTTTTTGTTTCCCACATTCAATTTCAACACCAATTTCACCAAATCCTTTTGGTTCACCTGCATTTGGTACAATATTTTTATAATAAATTGGAAAATCGATATTCAATAAATCACTATAGTCTCTTACAGCTCCGTCAATAACTACAGCTTGTATGCCTTTTATTTTAGCACTCCAGGTAGCTAATTCCCCCCATATAGCTGTGTTTTTTCCACCAGCATCAATTACTATGATTTGTCCTTTTTCTGCTTTATCTATTGCTTCAACTGGTTTTGCCCAGTCTCCATCCATTGTCTTAACTGTTAGTGCTCTGCCAGCTATATGAAATCCTTTTTTTATTGGCCTAATATCATTCATTGCTCCCGCTCTATGCATTGCATCAGAAATGTTAGAGGTTGATACATTATCAAATGCTTTTTTTATCTCAGTTTTATCATATTTTTTAAAAAGTTCAGATTTGATATTTTGTTTTGTAATGATAGCATGTTTGATTTTTTCTGTTGCTTTTTTTACATTTTTTGCTTTTGTTATCGCACCGCCTACAATTATTACAGATGCTCCTTTTTTAACAATCTCTCCAGCTGTTTCACTGTTTATTCCTCCAGCTACAGCAACTGGAATATTTGTTTTTTTAACTATTTTTTTTAATAGTTCTAGTGGTTTTTTACCAATCATCTGTTCATCTATCCCAATATGAACACATATGTAATCTATCCCGATTTTTTCTAGTTCTTGGGTTCTTTTTAATTTATCTTTCACACCTATTAAATCTACCATTAGTTTCGATCCAAATTTTCTAGCTGATTTAAGTGCATCTTTAATTGTTGAATTATCTGCACAGCCTAAAATACATATGATATCAGCTCCAGCTTTACTAGCCATCTCAGTTTCAAAGGCTCCAGTATCCATTATTTTCATATCAGCTACAATCTTTTTATCTGGGAATTTCTCTCTAAGTTTTCTTATAACATTCATTCCTTCGCTTTTGATTAAGGGAGTTCCTGCTTCTATAAAATCTGCTCCACCCTTAATTGATTCTTCAGCAATTTTTATTGCTCTGTCCTCGTTTAATAGGTCAAGAGCTACTTGTAAAATAGCTTTCATTGAAAAACCAAATGCTATATTTTTTATTTAAACAGTTGGGTGCTCTAAAATGATTTAATCAATTATTTCATTTTAATCACTAAATTTATATGATATTTCTCTTTATTTATCTGAGATGGTTAAAAATAAACCTGTTAAGTTTCATAGAAAATCAAATGAAGATTTTGATGATTTGATAAAAAAACTTGAACTTCAAGCACTAGAAACTGCTGAAGAAAGATTTCCTTTATATCTAGAGGTAGGGTTGAAGGAAGCAAATCTTGTTCTAGATGTTGGCTGTGGCTCAGGCATTGTTACTAGAGATATTGCGATTTTAACAAAGGGAAAAGTAGTTGGTGTGGATAGTTCAAAGGATATGATAAAAGTTGCAAGTAAAGTTTTAAAAAATTTTGATAATGTTGAGCTTAACCTATGTAGTAACCAAAAACTTGATTTTAAGAGTAATACATTTGATATTGTTACATGTAATCTTGTTTTAATGTGGTCGACAGATCCGCAAAGTTTAGTCAATGAAATGGCCAGGGTCACAAAACCTGGTGGTATCGTGCTTGCTTCGATTGAACCAGATTATGGTGGTAAACTTCATTATCCTGAGAATCAAAAAGTTGATCCTATATTTGCAGGTGATGCTATTAGGAGAAAAGGAGGAGATCCACATATAGGTAGAAAACTTCGTTCTTTATTTGTTAGAGCTGGGCTTAAAACAAAGGTAGGGATTGGAAATAATCGGATATGGAGTTGTAAGGAAGATAAATCTTATTATTTTCATGCTCGTGATTTCTATGTTAAAGCATTAAAAGATGCTGGTCTTAATCAAAAAGAAATTGACAAGTGGGAGTTTGATTATCTTAAATCTTTAGATGAAGGTGTCCAGCTGAATTTTTTCCCCCAGTTCTATGCAATTGGAAAAAAACCATAGGTTTTAAAACCATTTTTTATTATTCACTAATTTGTTATGAAATCAAAAATAATTGATGGTAAAAAAATAGCTGAAAAAATACGCAAAGATGTTTCTAAAGAAATTAAAGATCTTTATATCAAATATGATATAAAACCGCGTATTGCCTCTGTTATAATAGGCGAGAACAAAGAATCAAATCTTTATTTAAAACTGCGGGATAAAGCATGTAAAAAAGTTGGTATTGAATCAGTTCATATTGAATTTTCTCATAGTATTTCTGAAGAAGAAGCCTTGGAAAAAATTAATGAATTAAATTCTGATGAAAATATTCATGGTATTTTAATTCAAATGCCTCTTCCATCCAATATATCTAAAAGTAAAATTTTTTCTACTATCCATCCAAAAAAGGATGTAGAAGGTTTTACACCTGAAAACATGGGTAGACTTTTGATAGGAGATGAATTTATTGTCCCATGTACCCCACTTGCAGTACTTAAGATAATTGAACATGAAAAAATAGACCTTAAGGGTAAAGATGTTGTAGTTGTAAATCATAGTACTGTAGTTGGTAAACCTCTCTGTAATCTTTTATTAAATAGAGATGCTTCAGTATCTGTAGCTCATATTTTTACAAACGATCTTTTCAATTATACAAATAAAGCAGAAATCCTTATTTCAGCATCAGGTGTACCTAATTTAATAAAAAAAGCGCATATAAAACCTGAATGTTTTGTAATTGATGTTGGAATAGTTCAAACTAAAGAAGGTATAACTGGAGATGTAGATTTTGATGATGCTAAAGAAATTGCAGGGAAAATAACACCTGTACCTGGTGGTGTTGGACCTGTAACAGTTGCTTGCTCTCTTGAAAATATGCTTAAAACATATAAGAAAAATATTTTATAAAAAATAATTTTTTTTTTATGCCTCACTTTTACTAAAGCTGTAGCTACCAATACCCATCATGATTATACATAGAACTAAAACAACAGCGAGATCAATCAGAGGTGGGTTAATATTTGCTTGCCCGGTCAAACTTCCTCTAAGACCGTCTACCATGTAAAACAAGGGATTGAAATATGCTATTGTTTGAAGAGTTGGATTTGTTGAAACCGGGAAAAAAGCTGATGATAGAAATAAAAGAGGCATTATAACTAGGTTCATAATGATTGGAAAAGACTGAAAATCGTTCATTTTTGATGCAAGTGTTAGGCCAAATCCTACAGCTGTAAAGGCAATTATTATCATAAACAAGATACTGAGTGCTAGGCCAAGGGGTCCAGATATTGGAATCCCAAGGCCTATTGCAATAAATAAAATTATAAAACCCTGTATTAAAGCTACAGTTGCACCACCTAGAGTTCTACCAATAATTATTGATGTCCTACTTATTGGTGCGACAAGTAATTCCTGTAAAAATCCAAATTGTTTATCCCATAGAACAGATATTCCCGTAAACATAGATGAAAAAATTATTGACATTGTAACAATACCTGGTGCAAAAAAATGGATAAAATCCATATCACCTAATCCTGGAAAGGTTAATTGTCTAAAACCTGAACCTAGAATAAATAAGAACAATAGAGGCTGGGCGATTGTAACAACTAATCTACTTTTTGATCGAAAAAACCTTTTCATCTGTCTAAGCCACATAACATATATTGCCTGGAGTTCAGTGTTTTCAACCATTTTTTTTATCTCCTAAACCTTGGTGGCACAAAATTGTTTTTTGTCTCCTGATCTCTAATAGTTCTTCCAGTATATGATAAAAATACATCATCAAGAGTGGGTTGTCTTACACTAATACTTTTGATTTTAATATCTATTTTTTGAGCAATTTCAATAATGATAGGTATCTTTTCATCGCCTTTTTCGACACCAACAGTTAGTTTTTCATCATGTTTTTCTGTTTTTTTAACCCATTCTTTTTCTTTAAGTTTGGATCTAAGTTTTTTCATATCTGTTGATTTAATTGTTATTACATCATTACCAATGGATTTTTTCAGATCAACTATTTTATCCATCACTAGAATCTTTCCATGATCAATTATTCCAACTTTTTTACATAAAAAATCTGCTTCATCCATATAATGGGTTGTAAGAAAAATAGTTGTTTTTTCTTCTTTGTTCATTTTTTTTACATATTTCCAAATAGCACGTCTGGTTTGTGCGTCAAGACCAAGAGTTGGCTCATCAAGAAATAAAACAGTAGGATAATGCATTAGACCCCTAGCTATTTCAAGTCTTCTTTTCATTCCACCTGAATAGTTTTTTACAAAAACATCTTTTTTATCAGTAAGATCCACTAAATTCAATACTTCGCCTATTCTTTTTTCACGTTTCTTTTTTGGTATTGCATACATTCTAGCATGGTATTCTAGATTTTCCTGACCTGTAAGTTCGGTATCAAGAGCTGGTTCTTGGAATACGACACCTATATTTTTCCTAACGTTATCCCTGTCTTCTTTTATATCGTGACCTGCAATTTTAGCAGTGCCAGATGTTGGATTTAAAAGAGTTGTAAGCATTTTTATTGTAGTAGTTTTTCCTGCACCGTTTGGTCCTAAAAAACCAAATATTTCTCCTTGTTTAACTGTAAAACTGATGTTGTCTACTGCAGTTAAATTTTTGAATTTTTTTGTTAAATCTTTTGTTTCAATGATATTTTTTATCTTGTTCACCTTTGAGCTATTTTTGATTTCTCAAATAAACCATTTGTTAATAAAAGTAACCAATTTTTATTTGTCAAAGCATTTTTATCTAATGTTTTTATGATGTATCCTTGTCATGGGTTTTTACAAGGACATAATTGATTTGATTTTATCTCGAGAAATCAAGTCAAAGGAAAAACTTCATAAAACAAAAATTAGGCTCTGTAAAAAATATAATCTTTATGATATTCCTAGCGATAGTAAGATCCTTGAAAAAATCCCAGATTATTTAGATATTGAGGATAAAGAACTTCTTTTATCAGTTCTTCGTAGAAAATCTATGCGTACTATATCGGGTGTTGCTGTTGTTGCTGTTATGACTAGTCCTGAAAAATGTCCACATGGTCTGTGTATTCCTTGCCCTGGAGGACCAGAAAATAATTCTCCACAAAGTTATACCGGTCACGAGCCTGCGGCTATGCGCGCTTCATTAAACAATTTTGATCCTTATATGCAGACTAAAAATAGATTAGAACAGTTAAAAGCAATAGGTCATTCTGTTGAAAAGATTGATTTTATCATAATGGGTGGAACGTTTACTGCAAGAAATCCATCTTATCAAGAATGGTTTGTTAAAAGGTGTTTTGATGGTTTGAATGGTAAAGATTCAAATAATCTAGTCGAAGCCAAAAAATTCAATGAAACTGCTGAATCCAGATGTATTGGTCTAACTGTTGAAACCCGGCCTGATTGGTTTAGATTAAGACATTGTGATATGAGCCTATTTTGGGGTGCAACAAGAGTTGAACTAGGCATTCAAACTGTATTTGATGATATCTTATATGATATGAAAAGAGGCCACACTGTATCTGACTCTATTAGAGCAACAAAGATTGCAAAAGATAGCGGATTAAAGATTGTGTATCATATGATGCCAGGTCTTTATGGATCTAATAAAAATAAGGATTTAGAATCTTTTAAGGCTATATTTAATGATCAAAATTTTAAACCAGATATGTTAAAAATCTATCCAACTCTAACTATTAAAGGAACTAAACTTTATGATTTATTCAAAGAAAAAAAATATACTCCTCTTTCAACTAAAGAAGCAACTGAACTTGTTGCAAAAATTAAGGAAATTGTCCCTGAATGGATGAGAATACAGCGCATACAAAGAGACATTCCTGCTCAATATATTGATGCGGGTGTTGATAAAAGTAATTTAAGGCAATTTGTAAAAAAATATATGAAAAAAAATAATTTAGAATGTAGATGTATAAGATGTCGCGAGTTAGGTCATAAATCGTTAAAAGAAGATATTAAGATTGACGACGATGATATCATATTTGATACTACTTATTATAGGGCTAGTAATTCAGATGAAATATTTATTTCTCTTGTTTTAAAAGAATATGATGCAATTATTGGTTATTTGAGACTTAGAGATATAAATAATTCTCACCGTTATGAACTACAAAAAAATCCATGTATGATCATTCGCGAATTAAAAGTCGTTGGAAGAGAGTTATCAATTGGAAAAAGAAAAGAAAATGAAATTCAGCATAAAGGATATGGAAAGGAATTAATTTTTGAAGCCGAACGAATTTGCATGGAAGAATATGATAAAAAAAATTTATTTGTTTTAAGTGGGATAGGTGTCAAGGAATACTATAGAAAACTTGGATTTAATGATAATGGTTTTTATTTAGAAAAAACATTGTAGGTAACACTATAATAGTAGTTTTTATTACAGACTTTTATGAAAATCCAAACAGAGTGCGTTCCATGTCTATTAAAACGAGTTATTTTTGAATCAGAACATTGTACAAATGATAAAAATAAAAAAACAAAGGCGATTAAAAATGCTTGTAAAATATTATCTGAAATGTATGATCCAAATACCTGCAGTGCAAGTATTGCCACTAAAGTTCACAAATCTGTTTATGAATCACTTAATAATAAAGATCCTTATGAAAAACTTAAAAAGCAGGCAAATGAGGCTGCTTTAAGACTTGTTCCTCGTGCTGAAGAATTAATAAAAAATAGTGATGATAAATTAATGATGAGTATACTTGTTAGTATTGTTGGAAACATGATGGATTTTGGGATAGCTGGTGCTAGTTCTGATCCAGATGATCTTGTAAATATTTTTGAAAAAACAATTGAAGAAGGTTTTGGGCATAATGATTATAAAGAGGTAAAAAAACTTATTTTAAGATCAAAAAAAATTGTCTTTTTCACTGATAACTGTGGTGAAATTGTTTTTGATAAATTACTTTGTAGGGAAATTAAAAAATTAAATTCTGATCTTGAACTTACTTTAGTTGTAAAAGGTGAACCTGTTTTATCTGATGCAACTATGAAAGATGCAGTGTATCTTGGTTTTGATGAAGTTGTAGACTATATTCTTACTACAGATTGCTTTGCAGTTGGTCTGGATTTTAATAAAATGTCTAAAAAACTAAAAAAATCTCTTGCTGAAGCGGATTTAATAATTTGTAAGGGTATGGCTAATTATGAGGCTTTTTCTGAAACTGATTATAGACCTATTACTTATTTTATGCGTGTAAAATGTAGTGCTATTGCAAATTCAATGAATGTTTCTCAAAATAGTAATATCGTAAAAATTTATAAATAAAAAAAGAAAAAAATTTGTTTTTATTTTAAAAATACTGGGTTAAATAATTCAAGTATTTTTTGTAGTGCTGCTAAGTTAAATAACCTTTCTAGCGCAAGATTATTAAAACAATTTTTTTCTTTAACTTTTGAAGTATATTGGTTTGAATCAGTAACTGTCGTGGTTCCATCAGAAAGCTCGTAAGTTACTTCATAAGTGCCTCTACTCTCGTAATGATGGAACTTTGAATAATCAATAAATCCGTCCATATCACCTGTTTTTGAGTCCTCACTATTATCTCCCCATTTAATTGTTAGGGTTAATTTATCACCATCGTCATCATTTCCTACTGCACGGGCGACAATCCCATTATCTTGGTAAACTGTTGCTTTAATATCTAACTTTGGAGGGGTATTATTATTGGATTTTACTGTATTCTTTCCATTTACCGATAAAGCACTAGCTCCCATAAGCAAAAACATACTTATTATGCCTATACTTATTACTTTATTTTTGTTCATATTTATCACATCTTTAATTTTATATTCTAATTAAGATATTATTATTGT
>CAZKQS010000041.1:0-1182 GCA_964554985.1 uncultured Thermoplasmatales archaeon
GACCGCAGCCTGAATAAGGCAAGGGCTTGCCGAGGAAGCGAAGGCGGAACGGGGGGTTATAGGGGGCGAAGCCCTCCTATTTCACTTTCTCAGTATGATTAATCTCCATACCCATCCACCTATAATATGTTATACATTAACATGGTTTAAATTTTTTGATTGATATTTTCTGCAATATATATGTAGGATTCATCCGAAGTTTTTGAAGAGTGCTTGGAATAAAATATCTTTTTTCTTTAAATAGTTAATAGGGATAGAACTGTCAAATAAGCCTTATAAACAAAAAACGCCAAAAATCAGTAACAACAGAAAAAAACTTGCAAGTGATGAAAATGAAATTAGAAAAATTATTTGCCCTATCAATAGTGTTTTTTATGATTACAGTTGTTTTTGTATCTATAAATAATGTACATAGTGAGGAGTTAGATCAAAACCAAGATGATTTTGATCGAGGTTATCCAATCAGATACGCTCTTGATGGTGTTTGGGGTTGTGCACAATCATTTACACCAACAAAAGAAATTTTGACAAATGTGAAAGTTTATATGAGATCCGCAGGTTTGGTATCTTTTGATTTAAAAGTTGAGCTTAGAAAAGATAGTCAAAATGGAACTCTTATTGATGAATTAATATTTAGCCCTGAAGAAATTCAAGATAGTTGGGATTGGTTTGATCTTGACTTTGAGGACAATTTTGTAACTGTTGGTGAAAATTATTTTATTGTTATGATGCCCAACTCGAGTGACCCAGGTAATTCTTTTGCATATGAATGGGGTTACTCATATGAAAATGTATATCTAGATGGTGAGTTTTTATTTACAACCGATAACGGAGAAACTTGGGATTTTCGTGATTTTGATTTTTGTTTTGAAACTTATGGTATTGCTGATAATGATTATGATGGTGTGCCTGATAGTGAGGATTGTGATGATGATAATGATGGTGTTTCTGATGTTGATGAGATTGCTGCTGGTTTAGATCCGTTGGATAATGATAGTGATGGTGATGGTGTTTTTGATGGTGTTGAGGATTGTGATGGTGATGGTCTTTCTAATGATGTTGAGTCGAATGAGTCTTCTTCTGTGATAACTGATATCGATGGTGATGGTGTTCCTGATTTGATTGATCCTTTGGATTCTGATGGTGATGGTGTCCCTGATGTAGTTGATAATTGTCCTGGTG
>CAZKQS010000041.1:1282-3928 GCA_964554985.1 uncultured Thermoplasmatales archaeon
TTTTTAATCCTGGTCAGAATGATAGTGATGGTGATGGAATAGGAGATGTATGTGATTCTGATGATGATAATGATGGTTGGTCTGATGAGGATGAGGAGGAGTATGGTACTGATCCTGCTGATCCTGATGATTTTCCTGTGGATGGTGATGGTGATGGTGTCCCTGATGTAGTTGATAATTGTCCTGGTGTTTTTAATCCTGGTCAGAATGATAGTGATGGTGATGGAATAGGAGATGTATGTGACCCTGATGATGATAATGATGGCATTCCTGATGAAGAAGAGGAAGAAGGTACAGACCCAACAGATCCAAATGATCCTCCAGAAGACCAAACTAATAATAACAATAATCGTGGTAGAACATACTATGGCCCTTCAAACAAGAGACCTATTGCAAAAACAAATGGTCCATATGAGTCATATGTAGGGCAAAAAATTATTTTGAATGCATCAGAAAGTTATGATCCAGATGGAGAAATATCAAAATATCTGTGGGTAATAGATAATAAAAATTCAATAGAAGAAAAAATAGTTGAATATACCTTTAACGAACCAGGTGAATTTAATATAACACTTAGAGTAATTGATAACCAAGGTTCAAAAGATCAAGTTAAAACAAAGGCAACAATTTCAGTAAAACCAAACACTCCCCCTGAAAAAATCGAGATAATTGCACCAAACAATGGAACTATAAATGAAACGATTCAAATAAAAATTAAAGCAATAGATAAGGATGGGGATTTATTAAGATACACCATTGATTGGGCTGACGGCAATGCAACAGAAACAAATTTTATAGAATCAAATGTTTTCATATCATTAAATCATAGTTATTTAAACAAAGGAAACTATACAATTAAAGTCAAAGCAGATGATAATAAAACAGTTTCAAAAGCAAAAACTCATATGATAGAAATTAAAGAACCTGAAATTATAGAAGAACCAAAGAAGATAGAGGAGGAAAAAGAAGATAACATATTCTGGATTATAACAGGTATTCTTACTAGTTCAGTTATATTTTTACCATTAAGCTTTTTTTATAGGAGGAAATTTTATGAATAAAGAAGAAACAAACAAATCGATCATCAAAAAAACATTATTTCTAGCAATATTTTTAGTGTCTCAAGAATTATATTTAGCGCATCTATTCACAGATGGATTACTATCACACTATGGGTATAAACTAATAGAATTACAATCAATTGCTAAAATATCGATATTTTTACTGCTTCTAATAATGGTTGCAGTTTGTTTTACGATAGTGATATATGGTTTATATAAAAACAAAAAATATGTAAAAAAATTTGCAGCAGTGTATCTGATATGGGCTATGTTATTTCCAATATGGGCAATGATAATTTTAAACAATACATACATAAATCTATTTGTTTTAATTGTAGACATATTTATGATACTATATCTTCTATCAATACCAATAAAGAAAAGATATTATGAAACTAGCAATGATGTACTAATAAAAATTATAGAACATTATAAAGAAATAAGTACAAGTATAAATCATCACTTGACAAACAAACATCATTAATTTTTTTTTATTTTTCTAAAAAGTCTAGAATAATTTCAGCAGTCCAAGCAGCAACTTTTCCAGATACTTCTGGGCACTTATCAACATGTGCACCCATATTTTCAAATTCTTTGTAATCGTCTCTATCCATCAAATTAAAGGTTCTACCAAAGAGTTTTTTATGAACATCTCTACAAAGAATTGATCCATATTCTTTTTTAAATTTATCATAGAGTTTTTTAGAGGGTATAAAAACCCTACGTTTACTGTCTCCCTCTGAAAATTTTTCGTAAGTTCTACCAAATAGAGTACTTATAGCCATAAGACCGCCTACAAGAGCACCACATGTTCCTTCTGTTGAAAGAGCAGTTCCTCCAGCAAGGCCGTCAGCTGCTTTTACAGCTTCTTTATCTCCAACTTCAAGTGCTTCCATTATTGCCGAATACACGCACTGCGGACAGCTTCCTCGTTCTGCTTCATATTTATATGCTAAATTATATGCTTTCTTGATTTTTTCTTTTCTTGAGCTCATTATATCCCTATTTAACCATACATCTGATGTGTATCTGGTGGTAACTGAGGAGCTGTAGGTTTACTTTGTTTTAAAAATTTGTGTAATTTTTTCTCAATTATATCTGCCTCTTTAAACAAAGGCTTTGGATCGATTTTTATTTCAGGGAGCATTATATCAATTTTACTAAGAAGATTTCCTGCAGCTCTACTATCAGGAAATTTAGAATATGCTTCAGATAAAAGACACATAACATCCTTATTTTTTAGAACTCCTTGATACAATAGTACTCCATTTACACCGGTAATCATTCCTTCTTTTGTGTCTTTTAACTTATGTTTTTTAAGAAAATCAACCATTTTTTTGTTGCTGCCTATACCATATACATTCATTTTTTCTTTTTTCTTACCAACTGCATGTGTTCCTTCAATTGAAACTATTGCTTTACATCCTTTTTTTTCTGCCCAATCAAGGATTAAATCTGCTACTGGTTTTACAATGTTATAAGGCGGCATAAACTCTGATATAATTACTGCAACCTGTTCACATTCTCCATCTGGCCCGCATTTTTTTTCTCCTGCATAAATTCTTACAGGTGGTGAAGGCTTTGA
>CAZKQS010000041.1:3938-8986 GCA_964554985.1 uncultured Thermoplasmatales archaeon
AATAACTGTTGCTGGCATAAATTCCTTAGATATAATAGCACCTATTTCTTCTAAATCAAGATGATCAACGATAAAATGTCCTGCAATAGAGCTAATAAGTCCCACTGTTGGAAAAGCAACTATCAATAGACTATTTGAAAGATCTGTTTTTTTATATTCAACTATCTCTAAATCGTTCATAAACTATCTTTCCCCCATTTAATTTGTAAAATAAGATATGTTTTTTCTTACTTAAAGATTTATTTTAAAATTACAATTCCAAAATCTCTAACAGATCCTTTAACTTTCTAATCATGTAATCAGCTTGTATATTTACTCCAATTACTTTGCATCCTGCTTTTTTCCCTGCTTTTATATCGCTTTCAGTGTCACCAACTAAAACTACTTCTGATGGATTTAGGTTAAATCTTTCACATGCTTTTAAAACAATTTCAGGATCTGGCTTTGCAATTGATACATCATCGCTAGTTAAAATAAAATCAAAATATTTTCTTATATCTAAATTTTCTAAGATTTTATCTGTACAATCTCTTGGAGTATTAGTAATAACACATTTTTTATATGGCGATAGTTTTTCTAATGTCTCTTTAGTTGTTTTATAGATTTTTACTTTATCTGTATACTTATGATATATTACATTACAAAACTTACCTACTTTTAAATCAAGATTATTTTTTTCAAGATTCCAATATAGATCATGACCCCAGTATTTTTTAATAAATTCAGCTCTAGATAGTTCTTTTTGATTGTATTTTTTAAGAGAATGATTTAAAGATTTCCACCAAGATTCAAGGCTGTCAACTAGTACACCATCCATATCAAAAAGGATTGCAGCTGGTTTTATTTTTTTATTCATAGAATCATCAATTAGATTCGGAAAACAAAAGTTTATACAAAAAATTTATCCATAATAATTGTATAATATATGATAAAATTTAGATGATATGCTATGAGGGAGATAAAAGTTAAAACAAATAAAAGACAAGAAATGATAGATATCACAGATGATATAGAAGAAATTTTAGAAGAAGAAAAACTTGAAAATGGACTTATAACAGTATATGTTCCTCATACAACAGCAGCAGTAACTATTAATGAGGGAGCTGATCCCGATGTTCAAAGAGATATAATTAAACACATGAAAAAAATTGCGCCTGAAAGGGAAGACTATAAACATATGGAGGGAAACAGTGATGCACATATCAAGGCAAGCATGATTGGTCCATCTGAAACAATTATTGTAAATAAAGGCAGACTTGTTCTTGGAACCTGGCAGCATATATTTTTCTTCGAGGGAGACGGCCCGAGGACTAGAAAAGTATATATCCAAACAGTTGAAAAAAAGTAATTAAATATCAATATTAATCAAACTTAGCAGTTAATTTTAAATATTGCTCCTTTTTAGCCCAAGGCTAAAAAAGGGAGTTGAAAATTTGCTTTATTACATACATGGATATCTATCAAGTCCGGAGAGTACGAAAGGAACTCTTTTAAAAGAAAAATTAAGTGTCAAACCGATAAGGTATAGAGATTGTGAGCCAGAAAAACTTGTTATATCTAAATGTATAAAAAATATTAATGATGAAATCAAAAAAGATGAAAATCCTATTTTAATTGGGTCGTCCTTAGGTGGTTTTTTATCAGCAAAAATTGCACTTAAAAATCCCAAAATAAAAAATATTATATTATTTAACCCTGCAATTATTCCGATAGATTATGATATAAAAAAAATAAAAGATATGCCGCAGAGAATAGTAAAAGATATGGTAGAAAAAAAATTTTTTACAAAAAAAATTAGTGCAAAAATTAACATTTTTTGTGGAACTTTAGATAAAACTGTTCCAAATAACTGGGTTATCAATTTTGCACAAGCTCAAGGAGCAGAAATTAAATTTTTACATGATGATCATAGTCTTAGTAAAAACGTTCAAAAAATACCTGAGTTTGTAGAAAAAATATTGATTACAAAAGATTAAATTATAAAAGCTCTTTACAGGATTTGATTTGCTATGGAGGAAATCTGGATAGAAAAATATAGGCCAAGAATGCTTAACGATGTAGTAGGGCAAGATCAAATAGTTGAACGATTGAAAGCCTATGTTAAAACAAAGAATGTCCCACATCTTATGTTTGCTGGTCCAGCTGGAACTGGTAAAACCACTTCGGCTCTTGCTCTTTCTAGAGAATTATTTGGTGATACATGGAAACAGAATTTCAACGAGCTTAATGCATCTGATGAGAGAGGGATAAATGTAATCCGTGGTAAAATCAAGGATTTTGCAAGAACTTCACCTATTGGAAACGCTGATTTTAAAATTATATTTTTAGATGAAGCTGATTCACTGACAAATGATGCGCAGTCAGCTCTTAGAAGAACAATTGAAAAATACACTCATATCTGTAGATTTGTTCTATCTGTAAATTACTCTTCAAAAGTAATTGAACCAATTCAGTCAAGATGTACTGTTTTTAGATTCAGTCCAATTAAACCAGATGATATCAAAAAATATATGAGAAAGATTGCTACAAAAGAAAAACTTGAGATCACTGCAGACGGACTTGATACACTCATATTTATCTCAAGAGGGGACTTGAGAAAAGCAATAAATGTTTTACAAGTTGGTGCTAGTGTTGGTAAAAAGATTACCGCTGAATTACTTTATGAGACAACATCTACAGCAAAACCAGAGGATGTTAAAAAACTAATTAATACTGCACTTGAGGGAAAATTCATGAGTGCTAGAAATATTTTGTATGATCTTTTGATACAGTATGGTTTATCTGGTGAAGATGTAATAAAACAGATCCATAGAAGTATTTATGATCTACCTATTCCTGATGAAAATAAAATAAGATTAATTGAAAAAACTGGTGAAACTGATTTTAGACTAACTGAGGGTAGTAACTCTCATATTCAGCTTGAATCACTTCTTGCTCAGTTTGCTTTAGAAGGAAAAGGAATAAAATAATTTTTCTATTTAAGTGGGCTTATATTTCCTTTTAAAAATAGAGTTGGTCCTTTAAAACTCATAATTCTCCAGTCAAAGTTAGTATTATTGTAACCGCCTATTCCACAGTAGTTTGCCTCACTAAATTCTAGAAGATAATCTGTGTTTCCGTCTTCTGGCTCAACCGACATATTTACATCACCGATTTTTCCACCTACAATATGTCCTATTGCTAGACCTGAGAATGTTGTTGCTAGTGTCTCGTTTCCAGTCTCGTTTGTATAGTATGCAAATCCTTTGAAATAGTATGCCATGTTAAAGATTTCTCGGTAGTAACCAGATATATTTCCGATGGTAAACTCTATTAACTTGTCGTCGTCTTCTTCGCCGAATAAATCCTGAAATGTATCTAAGAATGGATCGTATTCTCTTAGACCCCATTTACCTTCAAATGTTCCATCAATCCATAAAGGTACATCTGTATTATCTTCTAAAAACTTAACATTTTTTTCTTGGTTTTGCTTTATTCTTAAATTGCTTGTGTTTACTGCAGAAACAACTGAAAAACTTGCAATAAGCACGCATATGGATATAACTATCAAACTTTTTTTCATATCTTACACCTTATTTTATGTATTATTTATATATTTATTGATATATAAAGATTTTTACATATGCCTGCTTAGTTACTTAAAAAAATAAAAAAAGAAAAAAAATTAGAGATTTTTATTTGTAAAATCGCCAACTATGGATTCAAGTTCTTTAGATGTTTTATCTCCTACACCATATTTAACCCTGACAATTTCTTTACTAGGTTTTATTACACGTGTGATATCAATAGGTGTACCAGATACAACAATATCAACATCAGAGTTATTGATTGTTTCTTCAAGTTCACTCATCTGTTTTTTCCCATATCCCATAGCAGGTAGAACATTTGTTAGATGTGTATATTTATTAAAAGTATCAACAATGGATCCTACTGCAAAACTTCTAGGATCAACTATTTCAGAAACACCTGCATCTTTTGCTGCAACTGTTCCAGCACCATATTTCATACTGCCGTGAGTTACAGTCGGCCCGTCTTCAATAACTAATACTCTTTTACCGGAGATCTTGCTATCATCTTCAGAAAAAACTGAAGAAATCCCCTCAATTATTTTTGCATTTGGATTAACTTTTTTAATGTTGTTTTTAACAATTTCGATGTTTTCTTTATCTGCGGTATTAACCTTATTTATGATAACAACATCAGCTGCACGAGTATTTACTTCACCAGGATAAAAAGATAATTCATGACCTGGTCTGTGCGGATCAGCAAGAGTAATTAATAGATCGGGTCTGTAGAATGAAAAATCGTTGTTTCCACCATCCCATATAATTACATCAGCTTCTTTTTCAGCTTCTTTAAGTATTCTACCGTAGTCAACACCTGCATAGATTACGCCGCCCATATCAATGTACGGCTCGTATTCTTCTCGTTCCTCAATAGTGCAGTTGTATTTATCTAGGTCCTCGTAACTAGCAAAACGCTGGACAGCCTGCATGTTTAAATCTTTATCATAGGGCATGGGATGCCTGATTGATGCAACTTTTAAACCTTTGTCTCTAAGTATTTCAAAGATTTTACGAGAGACTTGTGATTTTCCACAACCTGTTCTAACTGCACACACTGCAATAACAGGTTTACTTGATTTTATTTGAGTGCTGTTTGGTCCAAGAAGAATAAAATCAGCACCAGCGGCATTAACTTCAGCTGATTTACTCATAACATAATCATATGCTAGATCACTATATGAAAAAGCAACTAGCTCAACATTATTTTCTTTAATAAGATCAGTTATCTTTTCTTCTTCATATATTGGAATTCCATCTGGATACAGACTACCAGATAGTTCCTTAGGATACTTTCGTCCGTGGATATCTGGAATTTGTGTTGCTGTAAAAGCTACTACTTCATAGTCTTTGTTTTCTCTAAAATATGTGTTAAAATTATGAAAATCTCTGCCTGCTGCGCCCATTATAATTACTTTCTTTTTATTAGTCATAAATTATCAACTCCCAAAGAATCAGGTTTCTGGTATCAGTTGCCCCTATAAA
>CAZKQS010000042.1:0-8727 GCA_964554985.1 uncultured Thermoplasmatales archaeon
TCCTGCAGGGTGCTGACTGCGCCCTGACGAAGTGCCTCTTTGCTTAATCCCACTGCCAATGGAGGAAGTCCGCTTATTCGGCGTGCAAGGTCAAAGGCGGCATCCAGCACGGTATCATCATTTACAACACTGTTTACCAGACCGATCTTTTCCGCTTCAAGAGCATTGAACCTGCGGGCTGTAAGGACCAGTTCCATAGCCCTTCCCAAGCCCGTCAGTAACGGCAGCATATGGGAGCAACCGATCTCTGGAATGATGCCCATCATTGGAAACTCTGCTCCGAAGGTGGTGCTTTCAGCCGCTATTCTCATGTCGCAAAGCAAGGACAGGCTAAAGCCGGCTCCCAGTGCGTACCCGTGAAGAGCACCGATAACGGGCTTCCGGACGCGGGTCAGAAACGTAAGTTTGTCAAAGAGATCGTTCAAATGGTTTCGTGTTTCAATATGGCTCTGCTTGCTTATTGCCTTAAGAAATGAGACATCCCCGCCCGCGCAAAATGCATTTCCCTTACCGCTCAGTACAACAGCCCTCACTTTCTGATTCTTATCAATCTCGGCAAAACAGGAGTAGAGTTCATCAACCATCTCCTGGTTAATGGTATTCATGACTTCTTGACGATTAAGCTGTACATGGATTATGTCAGGCTCTGAGTGAATCAAAAGCGTATTATATTGCATAATGTCCTCCTGAAATAAGAAATGGCCTTAACATACTGATAATCTCTAGTAGTGCCGTGGCCCGCAACCCCGCTCCCGCCGCTTCCCCGCACCGGAAAATCCAAGCCCTCTGCCCGGACATCCCCGGCCCCATCCACAAATCATAAACGTCATGAGCGTGTGCACCGGATCCTGTTCCATGGGACAGCCTCTCCGGGCATACTGCAAACAGGGGATCAGGTCGCAACAAAAGCCGTTTCATGTCACTTTCGACCGACCGAATGTTCGGTCATAACAATATCAATTAAATGGGAAGCTGTCAAATTTTTTGTGTTCCTGAGACAAAATGCGGAACTCACCATTTGCACGAAAGCCTAAATCGAGCCGGTCCATGTTGGGTTGAACATAATAATACTCGATTATTACCTTTTATTATATATAAAACGGCAATGAAAACTACTCTGGAGAAAGGGACCATTGAGCGTCCAAGGACAAAGACCTTTTCCAAATTTTTCTTGACATGGATCGTCGCGTCTTAGTAGTGTTTCCGAACGAGCGTTCTCTAATTGATAGATATGAACATAGGATTCAGATTTCCCGGCAAGGTTTTGAACCCCGACCTACACTACTCGCTGCGGGGTGAACAGGCGATGCTGCCCTGTTGATACGGTCGCTATCTGTCCAATACAGCGGCTCAGGCTTGGAGATCTTTTAAAGGATGGTCCGTTATGGATAAACATGAATTAGTCAAAGCAAAACAGGCCCAGATTCTCCGATCAGCCCAGGAGTTGTTTGCAAAAAAAGGTTATCACAAGACATCTATGCGGGATATTGCAAAAACGTCAGGTGTTAGTGTCGGATCTTTATACGATTATATTAAGAATAAAGAAGATATACTTTATTTATTAGGCAAAGAATTTCTTGGCAATCTTCAGCAAGAAGTTGATAAAGTGCTTGCTGGAGGCTATAGCATACAAGACGAATTAGAGGGTACAGTTAAAGTTATGCTAAAATTTGTAGATCGTTATCAAGAATACACTTTATTTGCTTATAGAGATTCCAAGTACCTGAAGAAGGAGCACCTGAAAGAACTGATTAGACAAGACGATTATTTTACAGAAACCTTTACCACTATTATTAAAAAGGGTATAGATAAAGGAATTTTTAAGACTCAAGAGGCAGAAATAGTATCGATAATGCTTACCATGCTCACTCATACCTGGGCTTTAAAGCGTTACATCCTGAGGAAATATCCGTTTTTTGTTTTTGAAAAGACTCTTTTGAGGTTTCTTTTGTGTGGACTGCAGAAGGACTGCAACGAGTGAAAGCAGGCGATTATGGTTTTGGATAACATTTTGAAAGGATTACACGAAGGCAAGACTGGTGCGGCATCCAGACTCATTACCCTATTGGAAATGGGTAATGATCACCAGATTGACAGGATCATGAAAGAGGTCTACCCGAAAACCGGCCATAGCTGGGTTGTCGGGGTGACAGGCCCGGCCGGGGCCGGAAAGAGCAGCCTGCTGAACAACCTGATTTACCAAGTGCGAAAACAAGGGAAGACGGTGGGCGTGATACTGGTTGATCCCACCAGCCCCGTATCGGGCGGGGCGGTGTTGGGGGATCGCATCCGCATGAGTTCCTTTTCCAGGGATAAAAGCGTATTTATCCGGTCAATGGGAACCCGTGGGAGTTTAGGGGGACTTTCCATCGCCACATTGGGAGCTGTACGAATCCTGGACTATTTAAAGAAAGACGTTATTTTCGTTGAAACTGTCGGCACAGGACAAGTTGATATAAATATCTGTGATATTGCAGATACAGTTTGTCTTGTGCTGATGCCTGGGTCAGGTGATGTAATCCAATCTCTAAAGGCTGGAATAAGAGAAGTTAATGATATTTTTATTGTTAACAAATGTGATCGGCCAGGTTCAGAAGAGACCGCATTAAACATTGAAGTTATCATAGACGCTCTTGAAAAGAGAGTGAATCGCGATTTTGATTGGGATGTTCCCATTTGCTTAACAAACTCACTTACAGGGTATGGGGTTGACTACCTCTGGGAAAAAATTAGCGAACATCGCCGTAAGTCTGAGGGCAGCGAGTATAGAAAAGAAAGAAAAATGATACAGGCTAAGAAAGAAACCGTTGAAATTATATTAAGAAAACTCGAGAAATTCTTTCGAAGGCAGGTGGAAGAGAAGATGGATTTGGATGATATCCTTGGGGATGTTGTAGTTAAATCCAAGAGTCCCCAGAGGGCCAGTGAAGAGATCTTCTCCAGGATTGCACATTTGGATTTGACACTATCACAACTGGCGGATGGAAGAGAGGGAGAGGCTGTAGAAGACTGAACCTGTTCTTTAATCCTGATGGAGGTTTTTTATGTTCGATCCCGAGACGATCAAATTAGACAAGTCGCTCAAAGAAAATTGGGCTGAAGATTTTAATCAGGTCAAGCATAAATTTGTCAAAGATGGTGAGTATGATTCTGAGACTTACTCCGGTATTCCCCTCAAGGCGTTGTATACGCCTGAGGATATTGCCGACATTTCTTACAGTGAAATAGGTGTTCCAGGACAATTCCCTTTCACACGAGGGAATTATCCAATGGGATATCAGTTTATGCCCTGGGCCAACCAGCCGGTTATCGGGTGCGGGACCCCGGAAGAAACCCGCGCCCGAATGGATTATCTGCGTGAACAGGGAATGACGGGGTATTTTGGAAGGGCATTTTATAATTTGGTATACGATCTTGCTACCCATGGTGGATTCGACCCTTCCGACAGGGCGGCCGAGGGCAGGGTCGGTGAATGCGGCATGAGCGTCTTTTCAGTGCCTACGATGGATATCCTTTTTAGAGATATCGCCCTGGATCAGACCAATGTTGTTCATATCACCATGAATCAGACCCTGCCCATCCTTGCCATCTATATTGCATACGCGGAATCCCGAGGGTACAGCAGGGACCAGTTACGAGGCAACTCAATGAACTGGTATCACACATATAATGTTGCATCAGGCCTCGCAACATTCCCTCCTGAGATATGCGACAGGCTGGCAAGTGAACTCATCTGGTTCTGTACCAAGAATATGCCCATGTGGAACACCACCAACTTGTTCGGCTATGGCATCGAAGAAGCCGGTGCCAATGCCTATGAGGAAGTGGCTGTCATTGTATCCGCCGGTATGTCCATTTCCAGACGCTGTATTGAGATGGGGCTTGATCCTGATGAATTTCTTCCACGATTCGGCTTTCAGATCGGTCAAGGAAATGATTTTTTTGAAGAGATCGCCAAGATCCGTGCCCTTAGAAAGATCTGGGCAAAGACAAATCGTGATGTTTTTGGTGCGAAAAAACTACAAAGCATGCATGTCCGAATACATACCCATACTTCCGGCGCCATGCTGACCGCACAGCAGCCGCTGGTAAACCTGATCCGGACCACCATCCAGGGACTCGGGGCCGCCTTGTCCGGGGTCCAGGCCATGGAGATTCCAGGCTATGACGAGGCCCTGGCAATCCCCTCCGAGGATGCAGCTCGTTTGGCCCTGCGGATTCAACAGGTGGTGTCTGAAGAGACGAACATCACCAAGGTTACGGATCCTCTCGGCGGGTCCTATTATGTTGAGTGGTTGACCCGGGAGCTTGAGAACAGAGCCCAGGAGCTCATAGAAAAGATCGAAGCCCAGGGAGGGTTTATCGAGGCCTGGGAAAACGGCTACATCAGATCTCTCATTGAGGCGTCTGCTCGGAAATGGAAAGAGGCGACCGACTCCGGGAGGCGAACGGTCATAGGCGTAAACAAATACAAAATGGAAGAAGAACAGAAGATACCGCTTTATAAAATTAAGCCGGAGACTGCAGAAATACAGATAGAAAGAGATTTTGCTGATAAGAAAAGACGGGATAGTCAAAAATATGATATCGCCATGTTGAAATTGAGAGAGAACCTTATCAGATTTAAGAAAGGCGATAATGACCACGGACTGGTTCCAGCTATGATCGATGCAGCTCGAAGTGGTGGCACTAGTGGTGAAATGATGGCGCTGATGAAGGAGACCCTTGGTTGGTTGAACTCTGCTGTTGTTGCACCCTGCTAATTCCTCGAACCTGAATTAACTTTTCCTTGGAGGGCGACTATAATGGAACGCAAGACGGTTCGGATTCTCATGACAAAGGCTGAGCAGGATTGTCATGACAGGGGTGTCCGATACATTACCACTAAGTTAAGAGAGGCAGGGTTCGAGGTTATCTATACCAATTTCCTGTATCCGGAGGAGATTGTCAATACAGCTGTTCAGGAAGATGTTGATGTGATAGGCCTTTCCAGTTCCACTCTGGGGCATATCCCGGTGCTGAGGCATGTAAAGGAAGGTTTGAAAGAAGAGGGTCTTGACGACATACTCATCATGGTAGGCGGTGTTGTTCCGGACGACGACCTGCCGAAGCTGTCGGATTTGGGGATTCAGGCCTTGTTTGGGCCGGGGACTACGGCCAACGAGGTGATTAACTATATAAAATCCAATACTTAAGGACCTTTTTCCACCCGCCACTGGAGAGGTCGTAACCAGCTAGGATTAAAGTGGGGGTCACTTGGTTCCCGGCTTTTTCCTGCTCTCTCAAACGCTATTTTGGATGGTCAATGTATGAAAGAGGAAAGCTTACTGCATGATAAGACTATTCTTGTCGTTGATGATGAACCGGATGTACTGGACACTGTAGAAGAAATACTTTCCATGTGCATAGTGTCCAAGGCAAAGGATTACGGAACGGCGGTTCAATACCTTTTAAACTACACGTACGATATTGTTATCCTTGATATTATGGGCGTGAATGGCTTTGATCTCTTGAAGAAGTCCGTAGCCAGGGGTTTCCCCACAATAATGCTCACGGCCCATGCTGTTACAGCAGAATCACTTAAGAACTCCATAAGACTGGGAGCCGTCTTTTTCCTCCCGAAGGACGAGATGTCCGAGCTTCAAAGCTTTCTGGAAGAAGTGGTCCTTGGAGGCGGTAAGCCGATATGGGCAAAGCTGTTCAATCGGCTTGATTCGTATTTCCAAAGACGATTCGAGCCTGACTGGAAAGAAAAACAGCGGATCCTCAGGGAGGTGGAAGAAACCCTTTCAAGGGACTGAGAGGAAGGCGAAAAATGAATTCACCTGGCACGTATGACCCTGAAAAACTTCATGATGCAAATTACGTAATTGGAGCTCTCTGTTCCGAATTCTTGAGGGAACACGGAGAAGCTTCAAAGAATCTCATTTCACGAATCTGCTATGAACGCGGCTTTGCTCTGGGGAAGAGACTTGGTTCAAAAATAGAGGACAAATCGTTTGAGGGCGCAGTGCGTGCCTTTGTTCGGGCCTCGGAAAAAAGCAAGTCTCCAGCTATGCTGGTCTCTTTGTCAGAAGGAAGGGCCATATTGCATGGGAGCGCCTGCCCCCTGGGACTGAAAAACAGGGGCCGTCCGGTTTGTGAGGCAATGATGACAATGGATCAAGGCATACTGGAAGGTGCATCGAATGTAAAAGTCAACTTCAGAGTTGTTAAAAGCATCGCCGGTGGTGATGAAAAGTGTGAAGTTATATTTGAGCTTCAGTCATCCGACTAGGCATTAATATGGCTTATGACCCTGCTGGACAGTGATAGCTTGGTTTCTAAAAAGCCTTTCGTTTTGAGATCTGCCATCATATTGTCAATATTTTAAGGACTTCCCGAAGCCAGCTGAACAGGATTTGTTAGTCCGTTGGTTTTGCTTGTGAAGCGCTGTTTGTATATCTTAGAAGCTATCGGCCGGATGTATGCGAGGGGGAGAGGCTATAATGAGTGTCAAACTAAACAAAGAGCAAAAGGATATCATTCAAGCGGCGAAGGAATTTGCAATAAAAGAGTTTTCCGAAGTAATGCAGGACTTTGACAGGAATGAGGCTTTTGACCTAGGTCTCTTGAGGAAAGCAGCCGAGCTTGGGTTCGTGGGTGTCAGCTTCGATGAGGCCTACGACGGGATAGGGTACAGCTATTTTGAGCACTGTCTTATCACTGAGGAGTTCTCCGCCGTCGATGCAGGCATAGGAGCGGCTATCCTCTACCCCGCCGTTGTCGGGGAATGCATCCATCTGTTTGGGGACGAGTCCCAGAAGCAATCTATGCTTCCACAGATTACGAGTGGTGAGGTTGTTTTGGCGCTTGCCGTTTGTGAGCCGGAGACCGGTACGGATATGTTTTCCGTGGCAACAAGCGCGATACGACAAAACAACTCCTGGGTCATTAATGGGAACAAAATATTCGTTATTGGAGGGGATTACGCTGATTATGCATGTGTGCTTGCACTGACCGACCCCGAGAACCCGTCACCTGAGAACCGGCACAGTTTCATTCTCGTGCCGAGAGAAACTCAGGGAATGAGCTGCAAACGCCTGGAGGGGAAGCTTGGCATGAGGGCGGCAACCGCAGCCAAGCTGTCCTTTTCCAATGTCCAAGTCCCTATTTCCAATTGCATAGGATCTCCGGGCGACGGATTTCATCAGGCAAGGGCACTGCAGGGCAGGATAGATGCCATGGGTGCCGCCATGGGTGTTGGAGTTGCCAGGGCCGCCCTTCACGAGGGCGTGACTCACTCGAAAGCGCGGCACGCTTTCGGCGTCCCCATTTGTTCATTTCAGGGGATTCAGGCCAAGCTGATCGAAATGGCAACCCTCATCAGGGCCGCCAGGAACCTCTTTTATGAATCGGCATCGTCCTTGGGGGCCGGGAATGCGGAATACGGCCTTGCGGCTATGGCCAAGAGGTTCAGCGGAAGAACCGCTTTGCTGTGTGCGGACGAGGCCCTTCAGATCCACGGAGGTTATGGATATTTTGATGAATACCGAGTACAACGTCTTTACCGGGACGCCAAAGTCGTCGACCTTTGGGAGGGATCGAAGGAACTGGAGAGACAGAATATACTGAAGACCATACTGGGCTAGAAGCGACTTTTGACCTGCGCTCCTAGCGCAAGGAAAAATTTAAGAAAAGGAAAGCCGGCATGGATTTCGATCTGACTGAAGAACAGAAACTGATTCAAGAGGCGGCCTATGACTTTGCAATGAGAGAATTCCCCCCTCTGTCAAGGTCCCATGACCGGGAGGAGAAGTATCCCGAACGGATGTGGAAGAAGGCTTGTGAGGCGGGCATAGGCGGTGTGATTATTCCGAAAGAATATGACGGCCCGGGTCTGGGTTTCATGGAACTGGTCCTTGTTACCGAGCAGCTCAGCAAGGTTGATTTGGGCCTCTCCTTAGCCGTTCAGGCGGGGACTTTCGGTTCCGAGAACATCATCTTTTTTGGTTCCGAAGAGCATAAGAAAAACTATCTTCCCCGCCTCGCCAGCGGAGATGCCGTATCTGCGGGTGCCTATACGGAGCCCGATGCCGGTTCTGACGTGGCTTCCATCAAAACCAGCGCCGTTCGCGAAGGCGATGAGTACGTTATCAACGGCAGCAAGGTCTTCATCACTCACGGCCTTGCCTGCGACTGGATGGTGGTCTTGTGTCTTACAGACCCGGAGGAAGAAAAGAGGCACATGAGGCAGAGTATGATCTTGCTGGAGTCCACTCTAAAAGGGGTTGAGGTCAACAAACTCACTGGGAAAATGGGCATACGTGCCAGTGAAACGACGGAAGTCTCCTTGAGTGATGTCCGTGTCCCCTGCGATCACCTAGTGGGCACAGAGGGAAGAGGTTTCTACCAGTTGATGGATTTCTTCGACGCAACCCGCACCATGGTGGCCTCCCAGGGGCTTGGCCTTGCTCAGGCTGCGTTGGATCGAACGATAGCCTATGCCAAGGAAAAGAAAACCCGGGGCAGGTCACTGGCCTCTCACCAGGAGATACAGTTTCTACTAGCTGAGATGGCAACAAAGATAGAACTATCCCGTACGCTTACGTACAAAGCGGCTTGGCAGGTGGATCAGGAGCGGACAGACCCGGCCCTCAATGCAATGGTAAAGTATTCCGCAGGGGAGATGGCTGTATGGGTGTGCGGTAAGGCTTTGGAGATCCACGCAGAATTCGGGCCTGAGTC
>CAZKQS010000043.1:0-1336 GCA_964554985.1 uncultured Thermoplasmatales archaeon
AAAGCAAGAAAAAAAGTTACAAACGCTCTAGTAAATGATTTTGAAATCCGCATAGAGCATGATAATTACATCAAAAGAAGAAAAGGAGGTGAAGAATAATATGCCAGGTGGCGATAGAACAGGTCCAGAAGGATATGGCCCAAGAACCGGAAGAGGTCTAGGTTACTGCAGTGGATACAACAGTCCAGGTTATACCAAAGGAATACCTAGAGGACGTGGTTTCGGAAGAGGCTTTGGCCGCGGCAGAGGATTCGGCCGAGGAAGATATTGGCGTAGAGACTACTATTATCCAGATCCATACTATGAAAGAGAACCATACAGACCAGCATACACAGAACCCACAAAAGACGAAGAAAAAAAATATTTGGAAGACACAATCAAAGCATTTGAAGAAGACCTAAAAGAAATGAAAGAAAGACTAAACACACTTATAGATGAAAAACAATAAAATTTATCTTTATTTTATTTTTACAAAAAAAATATAGAGGCTTAATATGGAAAAAAAGAAAGATGACATAGATGTTAAAAAAAACTTAGAAAAAGTAAACCATAAAATAGTAGTTCTAAGTGGAAAAGGAGGAGTTGGAAAAAGTACCATTTCATCAAATCTTGCTTTATATCTATCAAAAAAAGGATACAAAACTGGTATTCTCGACAGCGACATACACGGCCCAAGTATTCCAAAAATAATGGGCGTTGAAGACGAAAAGGGAGTTATGAAAAACAATTTAATCCAACCAATTAAAACTAAAGAAGGCCTAAAAATAATGTCAATGGGATACCTTCTTCCTAGTAAGGATTCGCCTGTTATATGGCGAGGCCCAATGAAAATGGGCGCAATAAAGCAGCTCCTCGGCCAGGTTGAATGGGGAGAACTTGATTATTTGATTATTGATCTACCGCCGGGTTCTGGTGACGAACCGTTAAGTATCGCCCAACTTCTTCCAGATGCAGATGGTGCAGTAATTGTCACAACCCCGCAAGATGTAGCACTTGTAAGTGTCCGTAAATCTATTAATTTTGCAAAAAAACTGAATTTAAATGTAATTGGAATAGTTGAAAACATGAGCGGATTTACATGCCCGCACTGCGGTAAAAAAGTAGATATCTTTAAGACAGGCGGAGGAAAAAAAGCAGCTGAAGATTTTGATATTCCATATCTAGGAGAAATACCTCTTGATCCAGATATAGTTGAGATTGGAGATAGAAAAGAAAAAAGAGATCTAAAAAATAAATCAACAGATAAAAGCTATATTGATTTTGTTTCAAATGTAGAAAGAATTGTTGGAGGTAAAGATTAATATGCCAGGTGGAGATGGAACAGGCCCTGATGGCT